>CATYZV010000046.1 GCA_958415865.1 uncultured Selenomonadaceae bacterium | reverse complement strand
ATACACCCTTGATGATAAAATAAAGTTTGATGATACATCATCTATAAGATATAATATAGTTAATTATTCTATATGCGATGCCGAGTTTTGCAGCACCTGCGTACTTGAAAGGAAGTTCATTATGAATGTAAAAAACGAAAACCTGTCAATGCTCTGCGACTTTTACGAGTTTACCATGGGCAATGGCTACTTGAAGAATAATCTGCACAAAAAAAATACATACTTCGACGTATTTTTCCGCAACATACCTGACGGCGGCGGCTTTGCGATCGCTGCAGGGCTTCAGCAGGTCATCGACTACATCAACGACCTGCATTTCGACGATGACGATATCGCTTACTTCCGTTCCAAGAACATCTTCAGCGATGATTTTCTGGAATATCTGAGAAATTTCAAATTCACCGGCGATATTTACGCTGTGCCGGAAGGTACCTGCATCTTCCCGCGCGAACCCATCATGACGATAAAGGCTCCTGCCATCGAAGCGCAGATTCTCGAAACCTTCGTCCTGCTGGCTATAAACCATCAGTCCTTGATCGCGACCAAGGCTAACCGCATCGTCCGCGCAGCTCAGGGCCGTGCCGTGCTGGAATTCGGCTCGCGCCGCGCTCAGGGAGCAGACGGAGCCGTCAAAGGTGCCCGCGCTGCTTATATCGGCGGCTGTGCCGGAACTGCCTGCACGCTGACTGATGAACTGTACGGCGTGCCCGCCGGCGGCACTATGGCACACGCTTGGGTGCAGATGTTCGACAGCGAATACGAAGCCTTCCGCGCTTACTGCGAAATCTACCCTAATAATGCAGTCCTGCTCGTCGATACGTACAACACCTTAAAGAGCGGCGTGCCCAACGCCATCCGCGTATTCAAGGAAATGCTCGTGCCGCAGGGCATTACGAACTTCGGCATAAGGCTCGACTCCGGCGACATCTCGTACCTGTCCAAGCGCGCTAGAAAAATGCTCGATGCCGCAGGGCTTACGAGCTGTAAAATCGTAGCTTCCAATGCCCTTGATGAACATCTCATCCGCGATCTGCTGATGCAGGGCGCGAAAATAGATGTATTCGGCGTAGGCGAACGCATGATAACTTCCAAATCCGCACCGGTGTTCGGCGGTGTCTACAAGCTCGTCGCAGTGGAAGACGAAGCCGGCAATATCATCCCTAAGATAAAGCTCAGCGAAAATACTTCCAAGATCACCAATCCCCATTTCAAAAAACTCTACCGCCTCTACGACAAGGAAACGGGCAAAGCACTCGTCGATGAACTCTGCCTCCACGATGAAACGATCGACAGCACGAAGCCGCACGTCATATTCGACCCGAATGCCACTTGGAAGCAGAAGACGCTCAAGAACTTCACTGTGCGTGAACTTCAGGTGCCCATTTTCAAAAACGGCGAATGCGTCTACAAAAGCCCCAGCATTCACGAAATCCGCCGCTACTGCAAGCATGAAGTGGCGACGCTCTGGGACGAAGTAAAACGCTTTGAAAATCCGCACAATTATTACGTCGATCTCTCCCGCAAGCTATGGGATATTAAAAAACAGCTCTGCGTGGAAAATTCCATGGAAGACTAAAATTATCCATAATGCAAAAAGCCTAGGAATATCACTTCCTAGGCTTTTGTTTTTAGCTCAAGCTTAAATGTAATAGCGCGAGGTTTTTATGAATCTGTTTAAAAACATATTTGCAAGTGCCAGCACTATCATCAGCGGCACGGTAATGCCTATCGGCGTGCTGATGCCAAACTGAATCAATGCTTCGTAGACGATGAAGCCCACGAGCCAGAGCAGGCGGTTTTTGCGCACGATTTTAGAATTGTTGCTGAGATAGCGGATGTTGTTCGTGAAGAAGTATTCCGAGAAGGAAATAGCGAACAGCGGCGCGAAAATAGCGGCGATGAAGTAAAGAAATTCTTCGTACTGCTCCATCGACAAGAAGACGGACAATACAGTCGAGAGCACGCAGACGAGGACGGCACCTATCTTCAGACCGTCCGTATTGAAGATGTAGTTGAGGCAGATGCTCGATGAATTGACGGCGATGTAGTTGGTCGTTACCGTGGACAGCAGTATTATGATCAGAGAAATAACGCCGAGTCCCGACAGCATGAAGATGTCGCAGATATCAGACGTACCGTAGCGGACGGCTGCGCCGAGGCCGATGGAATACATCAGGATGCCGCCGAAGCAGTAGCAAGCTACACAGCTCAAGGTACCGCTGAACGGGCGGCGCAAAGTGCGCGTGTAATCGGAGATGACGGGCATCCACGACAGGCACATGGCGATGTTGAGCTCTACGGCAGTGCCGAAGCTCATGCTCATATCAGGTGCTGCCGCCGGTGAGGCATTCGCGCCGAACATAGCAGTGAAGCCCAGCCATAGCGAAGCCGCCAGCAGGCAGAGCATGACGACGCGGTTCAAGATGCCGACAGAGAAATCGGAAGCGATTACCCAGATGCACGGAGCGATGCCGAGCAGTACGCTCCACAAGATGGTGTTGGCGGGCATATTCCAAAGCTGAGCCGACAGATTATTCATAGCTTGGCTGCCTATTATGATCATTATGGTTATCCAGCCGATCAGCTGAATGACGTTGAGCGCGGAAAACGTTACTGAACCGAGCGTGCCGAACGACAGCCGGATGCTTTCCGACGATGAGCAGTGTTCATTGGCACCGATGATGCCCGCGAGATACAGCACGAAGCCGCCGATGAAATGACCGGCTATTATAGCGGCAAAGCCCCAGCCCAGCCCCAGCGGAGCCAGCATTGTACCGGTGAGGATTTCAGCGATAGATACAGCTGCGCCGAACCACAGCATGGAAACATTTAGACTAGAATTCTTTCGTATCAATATATTTCACCCCAAATTTTGACTCTTACGTTATACTTTAATCTTTTTTGGGCAAATATGCAAGCTAAGAAGCATTTGAAATTGCATTTTCACAGTAGTATAGTATACGCAGAAATAATTTTTATACGGGGATGAACTAATAATGGAAGTAAGTCTAATATTAATGAAGGAAATCGTGATGCTGTTCTTGATACTGGCGATGGGCATGGCTGTGGTCAGGGCAAAGCTGATGAATGCCGCTGACAGCAGAAGCCTGTCTATCGTGCTCGTTTACATCGTCATACCGTGCGTAATAATCAACGCCTTTCAGATCAAATACACCGATGATGTGCGCGACGGGCTGATACTCGCCTTTGCCATGGCGGCGGTCGTGCACGTCATATTTCTCGTGCTGACGGCAATACTAAAGAAAACACTAGGGCTGGATACCATCGAGCGCGCCACCGTCATCTACAGCAATGCCGGCATACTCGTCATACCGCTCGTCGATGCACTCATGGGACAGCAGTACATCATCTACTCCTGCGGCTTCATCGTCATCCAGCTCATACTGCTCTGGACGCACTGCCGCGGTATGCTCTGCGGCGACAGCAGAGTATCGCTCAAAGAAATCTTCACCAACGTCAATATCATCTCCATAATCATCGGCGCGGCACTGTTTCTGCTCCATATCGAACTGCCTGACATCATCAAAGGCACACTCGACATGGCAGGCGAAATGATCGGGCCTTTGGGCATGATGCTCGCCGGCATGGTCATAGCTGACACGCCCGTTTTGAAACTGTTCACGACGAAGCGCAATTACCTCGCGACATTCATCCGCCTCATCGTCTATCCGCTGATAGTGCTCGCAGTATTCAAGCTGAGCGGCGCAGCAGATTTCGTGCCCGACGGCAAGCCCGTCCTGATGACCGTCTACCTCGCTGCCATCACACCCGCCTGCGCCATGATAACGACGATGGCCCAGCTCTACAACAAAGACGCAGCCCACGCCAGCGCACTCTACGTCGTCTCCACGCTGCTCTCGATAATCACCATGCCTCTCATGATAGGCTTATTCGAAGAACTCATATCGTGAAATTTCTCGAAAAAAACTATTGCCATACGATAAATCATATGATAGAATAGTCTGGTATGACAACAGATGGTCCGCTGACAGCATGGGGCTGATCAAGAACATCTGATTTTAAGGAGGACAAAAATGAACATTATTCAAGCATTGGAACAGGAACAATTACGTGATGATATTCCCCAGTTTGCACCCGGGGATACCGTACGTGTACACGTAAGAGTTGTCGAAGGCAACCACGAACGTATTCAGATGTTTGAAGGCGTTGTAATCGCTCGCCAGGGCTCCGGCGTTCGCGAAAACTTCACCGTAAGAAGAATTTCCTACGGCGTAGGCATCGAACGTACTTTCCCTGTACATTCCCCGCGCCTTGCAAAGATCGACGTTACCCGCAGAGGTATTGTACGCAGAGCTAAACTCTACTACCTGCGCAACCTCACCGGTAAAGCTGCACGTATCAAAGAAAAACGCTAATCATGTCTGTGAGAGGGACTTGCCTGCGGGCAGTCCCTTTTGTTTTAGAGCAATCAACTATCTGAATTAGCACAAGGAGGCTCCCGCCGTGTCTGATAATAAAGAAAAAGCCTCATCACTGGGCAGCGACATCAAAGACTGGGTAATATCCATAGCCATAGCCGTAGCACTCGCCCTGTTCATCCGCACCTTCGTCGTAGAACTCTACCTCGTCGACGGACCGTCCATGCGCCCGACCCTGCAAAACGCAGAACGCCTCGTAGTCAACAAATTCATCTACAGGCTGCACGAACCCGAACGCGGCGACGTGCTCATATTCCAGTACCCGAAAGACCCTAGCCGCGACTTTATCAAACGCGTCATAGCCGTTCCCGGCGACACGATTGAAATCAAAGACGGCCATGTATTCGTCAACGGCGAACTCAAAAACGAACCGTACATCCTCAGCACGACGCGCGGCGACTATCCGCTCGCCACAGTGCCCGAAGGCCATATCTTCGTTATGGGCGACAACCGCAACAACTCAGAAGACAGCCGCTTTGCCGACGTAGGCTTCGTGCCCTTTGACCTAATCAAGGGCAAAGCAATGATGATCTTCTGGCCGCTAGACAAGATAAAGACACTGCCTTGATAAATGCAAAAAAGCGTGGCTAATGCCGCGCTTTTTTTATGTTCTATTTATTTATTTTCAGCAACTCGTTCAAATCTATATGGTTTTTCATACTGAAGAGATGACAAGGAGCTGTTTTTTGAAGGCTGCATATGAGGAATAGCCGGTATATCCGCTCTATCTGCCCAGAGTTCGCATTGGCTCATGACAGTGGATACTGCATCTTCCATGCCTTCGGGCGGATAGCGGTGCTTTTTTAACAGCTTCTTTATCATCATGCGCATTTTGGCCCTAGCTGATTCACGCCGCTGCCAGTCTATCGTCCTGTTTTGGCGCAAGGTATCAGCCAGTTCTTTTGTCAATGCGATCAGTTCTTCATTTTCATAAAAATCCTTTATCGCCTGCGGCTTGGTCAGTGCATCGTAAAAGGCAAGCTCATCGGCTGTAAGCCCAAGGCTTTTTCCTGCCTGCCGCTCTTTGGCTATCTGCTTTGCCAAGCTGAGCAATTCCGATATGACTTGCTCATTTGTCAGCATACCGTTTAAATAACGGTTCATCAGATTTTGAATTATCTCGCTGAATTTTTCTGATTTAACTATATTCGTCCGCCGGTAGATATTGACTTGCTCGGCAATCAATTTTTTGAGTATTTCCACAGCCAGATTTTTTTCCTTCATCTGTGAAATTTCCTGCAAGAACTTTGCATCAAAGATGGAAAACGATTCTGCCGCATCAGAAAACAGATTCACAACACCTTCGCTCTTAATGCTGTGCTTCAGCAGTTCATTAATCCGTTCATTCATCTGCGGCAGAGAGATTTTGCCGCCCTCGCCTTTGTTGATAAAACGCATGACCATGACGCGGACTGCTTCAAAAAATGCAGCCTCAAACCGCTGCTGTTCTTTGACGATGGAAGAACATAAAGACAGTGCTTGGTGCAGCAGCAGAGCTTCTTTGGCAAAATCATTGCGCTGAGCCTCTCTATCCACAGCCAAAATGAAATTGACTGCTCCGATGATGATCTTTGCCCGCTGCAAATCAGAGCCGTTTGCAAATGAACCGTAATCAAAGCCGTGGAACAGATCGCGACATACGGACAGCTTCTCCAAGAACTTGGGATACGCCGCTTTGACGATATCCGTATCGCCGTAATTCTGCTTGTCGCGCTTCGTATAATCGTTCATGGCCTGCTTTAGTGCAGATGCAATGCCTACATAATCTACTATCAAGCCGCCTTCCTTATCTTCAAATACGCGATTGACGCGTGCTATCGCCTGCATCAGATTATGTCCCTTCATCGGCTTATAGACGTACATAGTAGCGAGCGAAGGAACGTCAAAACCCGTCAGCCACATATCGACGACGATGACGATTTTCAGCGGACTGTCATTGTCCTTAAATTCCTTAGCCAGTTCATCGCGATGACGCTTATTGCCGATGACTTTGCGCCAATCCTCCGGATCTTTATTGCTTTCAGTCATGACGACGGCGACTTTTTCCGTCCAGTCAGGATGCAGCTGCATTATTTTATCGTATATCTTCAAAGCTATGGCGCGTGAATACGCCACGATCATAGCCTTGCCCGTCAGCAGCCCGGCGCGGTAATTTTCATAATGAGCCAATATATCCTCCACCAAAGAAGATATAGTCTGTTCATTGCCCAGCACCGCCTCCATCTGCCCCAGCTGCCGCTTGCTCTTTTCGATTACGGCAGGGTCGGCATTGCTCGCCATTATATCGTACTCAGCGTCTATCAATTTCAAAGTATGCTCATCCAGCTTCAACTTGATGACGCGGCTTTCGTAGTAGACAGGGCGCGTAGCACCGTCTTTTACGGCCTGCGTCATGTCGTATATGTCTATATAATCGCCGAATACCTCACGTGTACTGCGGTCTTTAGCTGAAATAGGCGTACCGGTAAAACCGATATAAGTAGCATTAGGCAGGCTGTTGCGGATAATACGTGCCGTGCCGATGACGCGTTTTGCCACCTTCCGCCCGGAAGCATCCGTTCTCATCTGAATCTTTTCGCTCAAGCCGTATTGACTGCGATGAGCCTCATCAGCCATGACAATTATATTGCGCCGCTTTGACAAAGCCTCTTCACTCTCAGTGAATTTCTGCATAGTGGTGAATATAATCCCGTTAGCCCGGCGGTTTTCCAGCAGCCTTTTCAAATCTGCCCTGCTCTGAGCATGAACAGGAGTCTGGCGCAGAAAATCCCGGCATTTGCTGAACTGGCTGAAAAGCTGATCATCCAAGTCATTTCTATCGGTTATCACCACTATCGTAGGCGAAGCGATTACAGACGGCAGCAGATGAGCATAAAAGACCATTGACAGCGACTTGCCGCTGCCCTGCGTATGCCAGAAGACACCGCCCTTGCCGTCGGTCTTAGAAGCGTGCAGCGTAGACTCCACAGCTTTTTTTACAGCGAAATACTGATGATAGCCCGCCATTATCTTAAAGGATTTCAAGCCTTCAGCAGAAAAGCAGATAAAATTCTTTATGATATCGAGCAGCCTATCCTTTTGAAAGATGCCTTCAAAGAACACATCGAATCTAGCGTGTTCCGTATTCTCATAATCGCCGTCTTTTGTTTTCCACTCCATAAACCGTTCTTCATTGGAAGTAATCGTGCCCGCCTTAGAAACAGACATATCGCTCATAACGCATATAGCATTGTAGATGAACAGCGACGGTATATCATGCTTCATATAATTCTGTATCTGGCGATAAGCCTCCGATGCGTCCGTCTCCTCCCGCGCCGGAGATTTAAGCTCCATCAGCACGATCGGCAGCCCGTTTAAAAATATCAATATATCAGGCCGCTTGGTGCTGTTCTCGACAAAAGTCCATTGATTGGCAATGATGAAAGAATTGTTATCCAGATTGTCGTAATCAGCGATGTAGACAATCCCCGAACGCTCCTCATCCCCATCAAAATAACGCACTTCAATGCCATGCTGAAGATAATCCGTAAACACAGCATTGCGCTGCACCAATTCACCGTTTTCAAAATTCTTCAGCTTGTACAGAGCGTCTTGCAGCCCCTCCTCCGCCATATGAGGATTCAAACGGCGCAGCGATTCTATTAGAACATCTTCCATCAGCGGCGAGCTAAAATCCCTATCAGCCTCATCCGGTCCGTAGATATGCTCATAGCCCATATTCTGAAATAATTCAATGATAGAGTTTTCGTAATTTGCTTCAACGTAGTATCCGGCCATCAAATACACCTTCTCACGATTTAGAATGAATGAGATTTGCAAGAACCCTCGCCCTATTGCCCGCCCATCTGCTTATTTTTTCAAAGCGGCGTTCATCCAGCAGGGGATTTTGCGCTAAAACCTCAGCTGCTATGCTTTCGCATTGGGTCAATTTTTCAGCATTGATATGAAAAGCCTGCACCAGCTCAATCTGCTGCCTTTGCGTCTGCATAAACGGATAGCAAATCTGCCAATCACCGATATCCGTCAGCGGCGACTGATGCCACAGGCTCGTGCCGTTGTCAAATATAGGAGCAGCTCCTAGAAATTTCAGCGTATTGACATCGCGGATAAAACCGAAATTGCCGTAATGCCTGTCAGTGTTTTCAATCAAAAAGTCGATAGTCAGCAGATTGTCGATATACTCCCGGACATCGGGAATGTTTAAATACTCAGCACAGCGCAGCAGATGATGCAGAGACGATTCATTTTTCTCTTTGGGCAATACCTGAGTAACTAAGATAGCAGGGACATACTCCGTATTGCTGTCAATGAAATTCTTGCAGACGGAAAAAGGCTTATCCTCTTCGACGACGAGATCATAATGCACGTGTTCCAATCCCAGCACATCCATTATATTAGAAGTAATTTGTTCATTATACGGCTCCTGCAAAGTGATGCCCGACCCTGCCTTGAGCAGATACCGCTCGCCGTTTATGATTTTCCACCGCTTTTTCAGCCAACCGTTACTAGAAGCATCCGGAGAATATAGGCTGATATCAGGACGCTTAGAAGAATCAAAAAAAGAATCACCCAAATCCCCGGAAAACTCATTCGTAAAGAAATTCACATCATCCCAAGATAACTCGGAACCACGCGGCCTGAGCCAATACTGATCCGACAGACTAAGCCCCAGACTTCGCACCGACAGAGCAGCAGCAGTTTCAACATTGTTGACAGCCAATACATAACCAAGAGCATCACGGCTCGCAGGAATAGCACGACCATGCCACCACTTATTCAAAGCAGATAAAATAGTATTTACACTACATTCGCTGTATGAAGTTATAATACCTACAGGAAAGGCTTCCATATCGTGGATTTTATCTATAGAGATGATCTTCCCGTCATCGGATATGTTTATATCGGCTAATGATGTGTATTTGTTCATTAAGGTATAAAGCAAAGGCATCACCTTCTATTTTTAAT
>CATYZV010000045.1 GCA_958415865.1 uncultured Selenomonadaceae bacterium | reverse complement strand
GTTAAATGTAAATTATCTTTACACTCTTTTTACAATCTTATTTTGTATAAAGCTTTTATATAGGGATTTTTCCTTATATTTATTTTAGATTTTACATAAGGTACATTATGCTTTTACATTATTTCGCTATACTTAATGCAACAAATGAATTAAGACATGAAGGTCTTAGGGAGGATTTATAAATATGAATTGGAAAAAATTAGCATCTCTCGGTGTAGTTGCAATGCTTTCGCTCAGCATTTTAGGCTGCGGCGGCGACAACGCTTCCAGCGATAAAGCGGCTTCTTCTGGTGATCAGGCAGCTGTAACCGGCAGCATTACGGGTTCGGGTTCTTCGGCACTGCTTCCTCTGGCTAAAGATGCAGCTGATAAATTCAAAGAAGCTCATCCTGATGTTTCCATCACGCTCAACGGCGGCGGTTCGGGCACAGGTCTTAAACAGGTTGCTGACGGCTCTGTAGATATCGGCAACTCCGATGTTGCTGCTGATACGAAACTGGACAAAGCAGTAGCTGACGGTCTCGTTGACCACAAAGTATGCGTAATCACGATGGCTCCGGTAATCAACAAAGACATCGCATCTCAGGTAAAATCCTTGACTAAACAGCAGCTGACGGATATCTTCACTGCTAAAATCACCAACTGGAAAGAAGTCGGCGGCCCGGATGAACCGATCGTTCTCGTAACTCGTCCTTCTACTTCCGGTACGCGCGCTCTGTTTAAAGAATTTGCTTTAGACGGTGCGGAAGAAACTTCCAACAAATCTCTTGAAACCGATGATAGCGGCACGCTGCTCCAGAGCATCAAAGACAATAAAGGTGCTATCGGCTATGTAGCTCTCTCTTACCTCGTAAACAATCAGGACGTTGCAACTGTAGCAATCGACGGTGTTGAACCTACGCTGGAAAACACTTACAGCGGCAAATATCCTGTATGGGGCTATGAACACATGTACACGAAAGGTGAACCGTCCGGTGCTGTAAAAGCATTCCTCGATTTCATCATGTCTGATGAATACGGCAAAGCTATGGAAGCTCAGGGCTACGGCATCACCAGCAAAATGCAGGTTCAGAGATAATCTGAAACGGCAGCTTCTAAGTAAACAATAGAAAGAGGCGAGATTTATTTCGCCTCTTTTTTATTCAAAAAGTGAGCTTAAACTATTGAGAAAGGGTGTTTCGATGGAATCGAATAATACAGCCGCTTACCGTCAAAATGCTATTTGGCGCGGCATAATAACAATCTGCGGCTTGTTGATGATCCTCATAACCATCGCTATCGGCGCATTCTTGTGCTATAAAGGGCTTGGCACATTCACTATTTACGACCACAGCCTGAGCGAGTTCTTATTTTCTTCAGAATGGAAACCGGCTGATAATGCAGCAGGCGGCGGCAGTGTCGGCGCAGCTGTATTCATCTTCGGTTCAATTATTACCTGCGCTTTGGCACTTCTCATCGCAACGCCGTTCAGCCTTGCAAGTGCTATTTTCATGACGGAAATCTCTCCGGGACTGGGCCGCAAGATTTTGCAGCCTGCCGTAGAAATTTTCGTCGGCATTCCTTCAGTCGTATACGGCTGGATAGGCCTCACGATTCTCGTGCCGTTCATCAAGAATCTGTTCAATTTACAGTTCGGTTTTTCCGTGCTCGCCGCAGGCATTGTGCTCGCCGTGATGATATATCCTACTATCACGAGCTTGTCCGCCGATGCTATCCGCAGCATCAGCGATTCTGCCCGCCAAGCTTCTTATGGACTTGGTGCTACGCGCTGGCAGACCATCAGTAAAGTGGTAATTCCTGCCGCTGTATCAGGTATAATGACGGCTATCGTCCTCGGCCTTGCCCGCGCCTTCGGCGAAGCACTGGCTGTAGCGATGGTAATCGGCAAGATGAAGGCTTTCCCGGATTCTATCCTCTCTCCGACGAGCAATTTGACGGCCGCTATCGCATCTGATATGGGCGGCGCGATGGAAGGCAGTGAATATAATCTGGCACTGTGGTCCATGGCACTCTTGCTGTTCATCATCTCGCTCGTATTCATCTTCATAATCCACTATATCTCCGTTAAATCCGCGGAAGCTCAGGGAGGCAAAAAAGCATGACGACAGTCCAAAAAGCCAAGCTGATGGATAAATTCATGACCGGCGTATTTTACGTAGTCGCTGGATTTTTCCTCTTATTGCTGCTGGCATTCACATTATACGTATTGATTCAGGGCTTCAGCCATTTCACGCCCAATATGTTTTCATTTACGCGCAACGGTATCGGCAATCTGTTTTTCAATACCATCTACCTCGTGTTCTTGGCACTTTTGATCAGCGTGCCGCTCGGTGTCGCTGCCGGCACCTACATGGCAGAATACGCAAAGCCCGGCAAGGTAACCAAGTCGATCCGCATCTGTATCGAAACGCTGTCTTCGCTGCCTTCCATCGTAGTCGGCTTGTTCGGCTATCTCGTGTTCATCGTAATGACTCATTCGCAGTGGAATCTGTTCGCCGGTGCATTGGCTGTTTCAATTTTGAGCCTGCCGCTCATCACGACGGTAACAGAAGACGCGCTCAAATCACTACCTCCCGGATATAAGAGCGGCAGCCTGGGCATGGGTGCTACGCTCTGGCAGACCATCCGCCACGTAATGCTGCCCGCCTGCATGCCGCGCATAATGACCGGCGTAATCCTGGCGGCCGGCCGCGGCTTCGGTGAAGCAGCAGCTCTCTTGTACACCGCCGGCATGAGCACGGATATCGTCTGGAGCAACTGGAACATATTCTCACCTACCTGCCCGCTCAATCCGTTCCGCCCCGGTGAAACGCTGGCACTGAACATCTGGGCATCCCGTACAGAAGCACTCGCGCCCAATGCCGCTGACATCGCCAATCTCTCATCGGCCATCCTGATGGTCATGGTATTTACATTCAGCCTCGGCGCGCGCTATTTGAGCAGCTATCTCGATAAGAAAGCAACTGGAGGAAAATAAACGTGAGCAATGAAAATACAGCTTTGAAATTCGATGTGGAAAATCTCGACCTCTATTACGGTTCATTCAAAGCGTTAAAAGATATTACAATGCAGATAAAAGCCAATGAAATCACTGCCTTGATCGGTCCTTCCGGCTGCGGCAAATCCACGTTCTTAAAGACGCTCAACCGCATGAACGACCTCGTGGAAGGCGTAAAGGTCGAAGGCACGATAAAGCTCGACGGCGAAGACATATTCAAGGATATGGACCCTATCACTCTGCGCCGCCGCGTAGGCATGGTATTCCAGCAGCCGAATCCCTTTCCAAAAAGCATCTATGACAATGTAGCGTACGGCCCGCGCATTCACGGCATCACAAAAAAGAGCAAGCTAGACGAAATCGTTGAACGCAGCCTGCGCCAGGCAGCTATCTGGGATGAACTCAAGGATCGTTTAAATAAATCGGCATTGGGCTTGTCCGGCGGCCAGCAGCAGCGTCTGTGCATCGCCAGAACTCTCGCTGTACAGCCGGATGTAATCCTAATGGATGAACCGACCTCGGCACTCGACCCTATTTCGACGATGAAGATCGAAGATCTGGCTCTGGAACTCAAGAAGGATTACACCATTGTAATCGTAACGCACAATATGCAGCAGGCCAGCCGTATCTCCGACAAAACAGCATTCTTCCTGCTCGGCGACCTCATTGAATTCGGCGTAACGACTGACTTGTTTGCCAATCCTAAAAATCCCAAGACGGAAGAATACATCACCGGCCGTTTCGGCTAATGACAAGCTGTGTGTTTTTATCTGTATTCGCCGATTTCCAATATCATAGGAGGTTTTCCCATGGCAGTTAGAGAAGCTTATATCAAAGAAATAAACGACCTTATAAACAGCGTCCGCCTCGTCGGGGCACGCTTGGGCGAGACTATCGACAAAGTCGTAGCCAATCTGGACGATAAAGATGAAATTTTAGCGCGTAAAATCATCAAAAATGATGATGAATTTGACATAGCAGAACACGATATCGAAGATAAATGCCTCAAGCTCGTGCTCACACAGTCGCCTGTCGCTACCGACCTGCGCGAAATCGTCGGCATCATCAAGATGATCAGCGATATTGAACGCATCGCTGACCACTGCGCGGATATCTCCAAGTATACCGCACAGCTGGCACAGGAAACGCCGGCAGAAATGCCCGCGTACTTCAAAGACATGGTCAATGTCATGCAGGACATGGTCCATGACGCATTCAAATGCTTCAATGATTCTGATATCAAGCTCGCTGAAAAAATTCTCAAGACAGATGATGTCATCGACAGCTATTTTTCCAGACTGCGCACGGATATCGAAAGCTTGATTGAAACGAATCCTAAGCAGGCAGAACAGTACGTCAATTACCTGATGATAGGCAAGTACATCGAACGCATCGGCGACCATACGACGAACATCGCCGAATGGGTTAAATTCATCGTAACGAACGAATTAAAATAAGCATAAAACCCCAACGGAGGAATACCTGATAATCGGGTATTCCTTTTTCATTTTCTGAATGATGAATTTCATTAAAGTTTTTTAATTATCGGTAATAGTTATCAATTTGCGGATATATGCTATAATATGAGATAACGAATGTATATTAGTTCTAACTTTAAGGAGATGATTTTTATGTCTAATTATATATACAGTGCGTCTAAGAAAAAAATAGAGGAAATCCTCAATGCTGTAACACATGGTATCGGCACACTGCTGGCGATTGCAGGTCTTGTCGCCATGCTCATCTACGGCTGGAACATGGGAGCACTGCACATCACCAGCATCATCGTCTACGGCACATCGATGATACTGCTCTATCTAGCTTCAACACTCTATCACAGCTTCAGCTTTTGCAGCGAAAAAGTCCAGTCGGTATTCAAGTGCATCGACCATTCCGCTATTTACCTTTTGATAGCAGGCAACTACACGCCCTTTGCCCTGATAGCCCTATACGGCACATTGGGCTGGACAGTATTCGGCGTAGCTTGGGGTCTTGCCCTCGCCGGAATCGTATTCCAGATCTTCTTCTACAACCGCTTCCGCATCATCGGCACTATCTGTTACTTGGTGATGGGCTGGCTGGCAGTTACCATCGTAGAACCGCTGCTGGATACTTTGTCCGTTGAAGCGATCTGGTGGCTTGTCGCAGGCGGCGTTATGTACAGCATCGGTGCGGTATTCTACCTCGTGCGCCGCATACCGTACAACCACGTTATCTGGCACGTATTTGTCCTGATGGGCAGCGCGGCACATTTCATCGCTATTTACTGCTACGTACTCCCGATAGAAAGTGTACATTAAAAGAAAAAAGAAAGCAGTTCACTACTATTATATATGTAGTGAACTGTTTTCTTTTTGCCTGCTGCTTTGGTATAATTGGATTAAGAAAACGATAATACTTAATGGGGAGGTTTGTATTATGGATTACAAGGATGAAAACGGCAAAACGAATGAAGTATTCGATGCTGATTTTGAACATGAGCTGCCTGTAAAATCGGTGCTCAGCGATGAGGAAATCGAGGCGGAAGTGGAATCGCTGTGCCGCTGGGCTGCGGGCAGGGCAGGTGTCATCGTGGTGGCTCCGGTGCTGGGTCAGATTGCTTTGATGGCAAATGAGGTTTATCTGGTCAAGCGAATTGCTGATCTTTACGGCAAGAAGCTCAGTGAATCGGCAGGCACGGCTTTTATCAGTGCATTAGGCGGTGCGTTTGTCGGTCAGAGCTTAGTAACGCTGATCCCGTTTCCGCCGCTTCAGATTCCGATCGGTATGGGTGTTACTTATGCGGTGGGCAAGGCTGCTAATGCTTGGATCAAGGACGGTATGCCTGAGGACGGCGAGGCTGCTGATAAGTACAAGAATATCTTTGAGCAGGCGAAGGAACAGGCTAAGTCCATGATCTCTATTTTCAAGAGCAATCCTGATAAAGATAAGCCTCTAGGTGATGAGGAAAAGAAGTTTAAGTTTTGATTTCAGGACGGAGAGAGCGGATTATATATGAGAAATGTATTTGATATAATAGGGCCTATTATGATCGGACCGTCAAGTTCGCATACGGCAGGTGCTGTGCGGCTGGGTCTCATCGCCCGCGCTATATTGGGCGAGGAAGTCAAGGCGGCGAATATAGGCTTGTACGGTTCTTTTGCCCAAACGTACAAGGGGCATGGCACGGACAGGGCGTTGATCGCAGGTATAATGGGTTTCAAGCCGGATGATGAACGCATCCGCAGTTCGCTGCACATCGCGGCGGAAAAGGGCTTGGAGTTTTCATTCAGCAAGGTCGATTTGGAAGATGCTCATCCTAATACGGCTGTCATTACGCTCACGGGTATTACGGGCCGTACTGTTACGGTGCAGGGCGCGTCCATCGGCGGCGGCAATATAGAGGTGTCGTCGATCAATAATTATCAGGTCAGCCTAAGCGGCAAGTATCCTTCAGTGATAATAGTGCATCAGGATATGCCCGGTGTCATCAACGGTGTTACGGCAGCACTGGCGCGGTTCAATATCAACATAGCCTATATGAAGGTATCGCGCAGCGAGCGCGGGGCGGAAGCACTTATGAATATTGAAGTGGACGATAATATCTCCGATGAAGTAGTGGCAGCGTGCGAGCGCGTCATCGGCGTGCGCAAGGTGCTGCGCATAGATGCTATTTGATTTTGACGGAGAGAAGGAAGGGATTTTTACTATGGTGAAATTTTCCTGCATGGCGGATTTGATAAGGATTGCCGAGGAAAAGCAGCGCACAATAGCTGATATAGTGATTGAGCATGAAGCGATGAGCACGTTTAAATCTGTCGTCTACATCGAAGATAATATGATGAAGATTTGGCAGGTCATGAAGGAATCGGCGCGGAAAGGTATTGAAAACAGCAAAAAATCCGTCAGCGGCATGGTCGGCGGTGATGCTCAAAAGCTGTTCGCCTATGAAAACAGCTACAGTGGCGACTTTGTAAAAAATGCGGCTTCTTTTGCCGTGGCAGTGGCGGAAACGAATGCCGTTATGGGCAGAATCGCTGCCTGTCCGACGGCCGGCTCCTGCGGCATCGTGCCGGGCGTACTGCTCGCGGCGCAGCAGAAGTACGAATACGAGGATGAGCGCATCTGTCAGGCATTATTCACATCGTCGGGCATCGGCATGGTGATTGAAAACAATGCCATGATAGCCGGAGCACAGGGCGGCTGTCAGGCAGAATGCGGCTCGGCAGCGGGCATGGCAGCAGCTGCACTGGCAGAGCTTGCCGGCGGCACGCCTCGGCAGATATGCAATGCGGCGGCATTGGCGGTGAAGAATTTGCTGGGGCTTGCCTGCGACCCCGTGGCAGGGCTGGTCGAAGTGCCGTGCGTCAAGCGCAACGGCTTTGCCGCAGGCGTGGCGGTGCTGGCGGCGGATATGTCCATGGCGGGCATCGAATCGGTCATTCCTCCCGATGAAGTCATCGACGCTATGTACAGAATAGGCAAATCCCTGCCCAAATCCATAAAGGAAACGGCACAGGGCGGCCTTGCGACCACGCCGACCGGCATAAAGCTCAAGGAAAAGATATACGGCAATGATTAAGAAGATACTGCTGCTGTGCACAGCGTTCATGCTGTTTAACTTATCCACAGGACTGTGCACAGTTTCACAATCTGTGGATAATATGAAAATAAATCTCGTATGGCAGCCCGTCGTCGATGATAATAACGATTTGTCCCAGATCGATAAGCTGCCCGGCGTGAACGTCGTCTCGCCGTCGTGGTTTACCATTAAATCAGCCGACGGCAGTATTGAAGACAAGGGCGACTACATTTACGGCATTTATGCCCAGCGCAAAGGCTATAAACTCTGGCCGCTTATCACGAACGATTTCGATGCCGAAAAGACACATAAATGGCTGCACGATGAAGCCGCACGCCGCTACATTATTCGCCAGCTCGTCATCCTCGCCAAAGCGTATCCTATCGACGGCTATAACTTCGACTTTGAAAACATCTACGACAGCGACCGCGACGCACTGAGCAATTTCGTTGAAGAAGCAGCCCGCGAATTAAAGCCGCACAATTTAACCCTGTCCATGGATGTAACCGTCAAATCAAACACAGCCAACTGGTCATCGTGCTACGACCGCGCTCGGCTCGGCAGAGCACTCGACTACATCGTCCTGATGGCGTACGATGAACACGTCAGAGCCTCCAAGACAGCAGGCTCCGTAGCCTCGCTCCCGTGGGTGGAAAACGGAGTAAAAAGCCTTGCAGCCGAAGTGCCGCATGAAAAAATAATCCTAGGCATTCCGCTGTATATGCGCCTTTGGAAAGAAGATGCTCAAGGAAACGTATCAGCCTCGACACTTAGCATGCCCGCAGCGCAGAACTTAATTAAACAAAAAAAGTTAAAACCCGTTTGGCTAGCACAAAAAGGACAGCGTTATTTTACCTACAGCGAAAACGGCAATACGTATAAAGTATGGCAGGAAAACGCCGAATCATTGAAGCTGAAAACTGCGCTGGTGGATAAGTACAACTTGGCAGGCACAGCGGCATGGCGCAAGGGCTTTGAAACACAAGATGTATGGCAGGTCGTTGAGCGAGCTAATAAATAGACTTGCTAAATTTACAAAGAAGGATTTTTGATATTATGCCAAAACAACTGCTGGGCTGTATCTGCTTGGCGGCAGCAGCAAGCATATGGGGCGGTATGTTCGTCGCCGTGCGCATCGCCGTGGAGTATATTCCGCCCGTTCCGCTTGTCTGGATGCGCTTTCTTGTAGCTGTCTTCGTACTGCTGGGCGCAGCTTGGTACCAAGGCGTGAGTCTCAAAGCCGCTCGGCGCGACTTGCCGCTATTGATCGCCGTCGGCGTAATCGGTCATACCATCTCCATCGTTACACAGGAATACGGCACGATGTACTCCTCCGCGCAGATGGGTTCGGTCATCACCTCCGCAACACCGGCTTTCATGCTGATCTTCGCGGCATGGCTTTTAAAAGAGAGGTTGACGGCGCGCAAGATACTCGCCATAATCCTCGCCACCGTCGGTGTAATCACCATCGCCGGTACTGACAGCGTAGACATGACCAAGCAGCTCGGCGCACTCTTTTCCACCATCGCCGCCCTGACTTGGGGACTCATGTCCGTACTGCTCAAAAAAATACCGGGCAGGTACTCGCCGCTCGTCGTCAACATCTACGCCGTTGTAACGGCAATCATCTGCCTTACTCCGTTTAACATCGCCACCGTCGATGAATTGCCTTGGCAGCAGATACTAGATAGCCCTGCTGTCATCCTAAGCGTCATTTACCTAGGCGCGATTTCCACATCCGTCGCCTTCCTGCTCTGGAACAAAGGCGTACTGCTGACCAATGCTGCCGTCAGCGGACTGTTCTTCTTCTTCCAGCCCGTAGTAGGCACCTTCCTCGGCTGGCTCATGCTAGGCGAGCAGATAACGATGAGCTTCTGGATAGGCAGCGCGATGATATTTGCCGGAGTATTTCTCGTAACCGTACGCAGCGAATAAAATTTATATCTTATATTTATACACTAAAAACC
>CATYZV010000044.1 GCA_958415865.1 uncultured Selenomonadaceae bacterium | reverse complement strand
GCATACACTGTATTTAGAAAGGAATAATTGCATGAACATAATTGAAGTAAAGGAGCGCCCGCCTGCGCTGATGCAGCAGCTTGTAGAGGTCTGGGAAAAATCAGTTAAAGCTACGCACTTGTTTTTGTCCGATGATGAAGTCAAGAGCATTAAAGAATACGTTCCGCAGGCATTAGAGGGCATTGCTAATCTTGTTATTGCGGAAAACGACGACAAAGCTCCTGTCGCTTTTATGGGCGTAGAAAACAATGTGCTTGAAATGCTGTTCATCGCGCCGGCAGAGCGAGGCAAGGGTCTCGGAAAGCAGCTGATACAATTCGGCAGGGAAAATTACGATATCAAAAGAGTGGCTGTAAATGAGCAGAACCCGCAGGCGAAGGGATTTTATGAGCATATGGGCTTTAAGGTCTACAAAAGGACTGACTGCGATGAGCAGGGCAGGCCGTATCCTCTTTTGTACATGGAATTAGATTGATTGAAAAATAAAAACGGCAGGCGATATTATATGCCTGCCGTTTTTGTTATGTTAAAGAGTTTTGAGAGAGAGGCTGTTTTATTAGAATACTTTTACGCTGCCTGCATCGCGCATGTGAATTTCGTAGAATTCATTCTGCAGTACTTCTTTGGTGAATTTGCGGAAAGCAGCGGATTCTTCTTTAGGGATTACGCTGAGCACAGTGCCGGCAAAGCCGCCGCCGTGAACACGGCATACGCCTTTGTGATTCTTGAAGAAGATTTCATCCATAGCGAGGAACAGTGCAATGCCCTGATGTTCAGGTTCAGGAGTAGCGCAGTTCTGCAAGAATCTCCAAGAGGACAGGCCGGAATCAGTGATGGCTTTTTCAAAGTGGCTGTAATCGTGCTGTCTTACTTCGTCGGCAAGTTCTTTGACGCGCTGAGTTTCGCCGATGAAATGAAGCGCGCGCAGTACAGCGCGATCGCCTGCTTCAGCACGCAGTGCGGGCAGATTGCCGAGCACGTCGTCAAGGCTTACGTCTTTGAGGTAGTCTTTGCCGAAGAAGTTGGAGACTTTTCTCATTTCAACGGTGATAGCAGTGTATTCAGGGTCGAGATTGGAATGATCTTCGCCGGTCGGAGTGATGAAGAAATCGTATTTATCCTGAATTACCTTGCTGTCGAGCTGTTCAACGGCAGGATTGCTGTCAGCAAAGTCGATGGTGATCATGCCGCCGGTAGCGCAGGCGAGCTGGTCGAGCAGGCCGGAACCTTTATGCCAGATGTTATTTTCCGACCACTGACCTGCTTTAGCGATTTCCAGCGTAGGGATTTCGCTGTTGTTGAACATATTGTTCACGATAGCACCGATGAGCATTTCAAAAGAAGCAGAGGAGCTTACACCTGCTGCACTTACTACTTTAGTAGTCATATGAGCATTGAAACCGCTGACCTTGCGGCCATTTTTCACCAGCTGGGACAGCATACCCTTGATCAGCTTCACAGTACGGGAATCGTTTTCTTTTACAGTGAAATCGCTGGCAGAGATGCTGAATTCATCGTATTCCAGGCTCTTGATATTGATTTTGCCGTCAGCATTAGGAGCAGCGATGGCGATCGTATCCATGTCGATGCTAGAAGCCATGATGCGGCCGAGCTGATGGTCAGTGTGGTTGCCGATGATTTCCATGCGGCCCGGAGAGCTGAAGAATGCAGCACCGTCAAGCGGATGTGCAGCAGCAAAACCTTCTGCCAAGCTCTGATAGCGTGCAAGCTGAGGTTTGACAGCTTCAGCATCAACATTGTAAACTTCCATCAATTTTTCAGCCGCAGCCGGGGTTTTTAAGAATTCGATCATGTTAGACATTGTACTACCTCCAAAATCAGTAAACGTTTTCTTGAAAAGCTAAAATAAAAAGGGAACTACTTCCCTGCTTTCGACTATTTCTTATCGCTGAATATATTATGAGCTTTTTTAGCTCCAATGTCAAGTAAAATTTTAAATTTATTTTTCTTGCATATTTTCTGATAAATTTATTTCTTTATGCCGGTCTAAATAGAAAATGAACTCAAGAAAAAAGAGCCTTTCACGAATTGCTGAGGCTCTTTCTTCTTGAAGAATGCTATTAATTTATTTTGAAAACATATTAACGGCAGGATGTGATAATATAAAATTTGTCAAACTCACGAGCATTATAAATTCTGCCGGTCTGCTGTAAGCAGATTGAAAAATAGACGTAATGTAGATGGTTTTAGCTTACACTGTTTGAGCGCAGCGAGTTTGTAAGCGTTATCGAAATGAAGGCTATTTTTCAAAGGTAGAATTTATAGCGAGCAGGGTCTTTTCTTTTTGGTTCGTTTTTCTTTTGACCCTGCAAAAGAAAATGAACGACCTTAAAGTAATGGTTTATCAGCTATTGCGTTCAGCAATGATTTTTTCGCTTAATTTAGCTGGGACTTCTTCATAATGGGAGAATTCCATCGTGTAGCTGCCGCGTCCCTGAGTGGAAGAGCGCAGGTCGGTGGCGTATTTGTAGAGTTCTGCCTGCGGTACCTGTGCTTCGATGATGCAGGTGTCGTGCGTGGGGCTTTCGGTGGAGATGATGCGTCCGCGCTTGGTGTTTATGCCTGCTATTACATCGCCCATGTAGTATTCAGGTATTTCGATTTTCAAGGTGCAGTACGGTTCGAGCAGCACGGGTTTTGCCAGCGGCACGCCTTTCTTGACGGCGAGGGCTGCGGCTGTCTTAAATGCCATTTCGGAAGAATCGACTGTGTGGTAAGAGCCGTCGTATAGGTTGACTTTGATATCGACAACGGGATAGCCTGCCAATATGCCTGTCTGAAGCGTTTCGCGCACGCCTTTTTCCACTGCGGGGATGTACTGGCGCGGCACTGCACCGCCGACGATGCTTTCGGTGAACACTACGCCGCTGCCGGGTTCTCCGGGGGTAAATTCGAGCCATACGTCGCCGTACTGGCCGTGGCCGCCGCTCTGTTTCTTATGCTTGCCTTCGACTTTGCTCGTGCCGCGGATGGTTTCGCGGTAAGCTGTTTCCGGCTGATGCAGTTTGGCTGTTACGCCGAATTTGTTGAGCAGTTTTTCCAGTGCTATGTCGAGGTGGAGTTCTCCGATGCCGCTCAGCAGGAGGTCGCCCGTTTCAGTGTTTTTCTGCATCTTGAGTGCCGGATCTTCATCGAGCAGGCGCAGCAGGGCATTGCCTATCTTGTCTTCATCTGCTTTCTTGTCGGCGCGGATAGCCATGCTGAACATCGGCTGCGGGTATTCAACCGCTTCATAGACAATGGGCGCGGAGCTGTCGCAGAGCGTGTCGCCCGTCTTGGTAGACTGGAGCTTGGTCGTGATGATGATGTCGCCGGCATGGGCTATTTTCTGGGGCTGCTGATTCTTGCCGCAGCTCGTGTAGATATTGGCGATGCGTTCCGTCTTATCGCTGACGGAATTGTAGACGGAAGTGTTTTCTGTCAGCGAGCCGGACAATAGCTTGAGGTAGCTGACTTTGCCGATGAACTGGTCGACGACGGTTTTGAATACGTAAGCGGAGAACGGATCTTCCGTATTGCGTTCAACAAGATCGCCCGTCTGCGAATTCGTGCCGACGGAGGTTCTAAAATACGGCGTGGGCATGTATTCGACGATGCTGTTCATGAGCTGCCTAAAGCCGATGCCCTTGGCTGCACTGCCGCAAAGCACGGGATAGATGCGCGCATTGACTATGCCTTCGATAAGTGCTGCGGCTGTTTCGGTTTCAGTTATTTCCTCGCCTTCGAGGTATTTTTCCAGCAGCTCATCGTTGAATTCAGCACACGTTTCCATCAGCATATGGCGCGCTGCATCGATTTCTTCTTTCATGTATTCCGGTATTTCGTAGATCAATTCTTTATCTTTAATCAAGACTTTCGTGTTCATCGTGATCAGGTCGGCTACGCCCTGGAAGCTTGCCTCGGAGCCGATGGGCAGCTGAATGGGCACAACGCCTTTGCCGTACTTGGCGCGCAGTTCTTCGACCACTTTGTTAAAATCGGCGTGCTCGCGGTCCATCTTGTTGATGAAGATAGCGCGGGGCAGGGATAGAGCTTCAGCGTACTTCCAAGCCTTGTCCGTTTCCACTTCGATGCCCGATACAGCAGATACGACGACTATAGCCGATTCGCAGGCGGTCAGTGCCGATTTAACTTCGCCGGTAAAATCAGGGTATCCGGGAGTGTCCAGCAGATTTATCTTGTAGCCCTGCCATTGGCATGAAGCTAGTGCTGTATCGATCGTCATCTTGCGCTTCACTTCCTCCGGTGCGCTGTCGAGTACCGAGGTGCCGTCTTCCGACTTGCCGATGCGGTTTACTGCGCCGCATTTGAACAGGCAGTTTTCCGCTATGAGCGTCTTGCCGCATTTGCCGTGGCCTACTAAAGCGATGTTGCGAAGCTGAGTACTATTGAATTCAGTCATATACAATCCCTCCCGGATAATGTTAACTTGCTTATACTATGTAATATTCGTGAAAAATTAGTGAAAACCTTTGTAATTGTGAAAAAACTTTTCAAATTCTTTTATATTTCTTCTATGAAAGATAAGGTATCCGTTAAAAGATGATTTATAATAAATGTCAAAAATATATTCCCGGCAAATTGACGGCATGGATATTGAGTGATATTCTTATTATGCAGCATTCAAAACTTAGAAATTATATTGGTTGGAAGATGACTGCTATAATTGAATACAAACGGAAAAGGAGGTTTTTCCCTTATGGAAATACGGCATACGCGCCATAAAGGAAAGATGCTGGATATAGGCAGCTGTATCGGCATAATCGCTCCGGCTTCAGCATGCCAAGGCTTTGATTTTTCTGCGGGACTGAAGATCCTGCATGACTGGGGCTATAAGACGAAACTGTCAGCTACGCTGCAGGCTCATGACGGCTATCTGGCAGGTACGGATGAGCTTCGTGCGGCAGAGCTCAATAAATTTTTTGCCGACGATGAAGTTGAGGCTATAATGTGTTTTTGCGGTGGCTACGGCAGCACGAGGATTCTCGATCTGCTGGACTATGAGCTGATACGCAAGCATCCGAAGCTGCTAATAGGCTTTAGCGATATCACGGCACTGCATACAGCCATCGGCCAGAAGAGCCGCTTGGTAACAATTCACGGCCCGATGCTGAAGAATTTGTCGCAGCAGCCTACGCAGTACACGATATCATCGCTGTGCCGCGGCCTTAGGATGTCTGTACCGTTCGGCGCATTTCCGCTGCCCAAACGCTGCCGCTTGGAAGCACTGTATCCCGGCAGGGCATTCGGCAAGCTGGTAGGCGGCAATTTGAGCGTGCTGACAGCTCTTTGCGGCACACCGTACGAGCTGAACGGGCAGAATGCTATTTTGTTTTTGGAGGATGTAGGCGAAGATGCTTACGCACTCGATAGAATGCTCTGCCAGCTCTGGCAGAACGGGCTGTTAAAGACGGTTAAGGGCATCATCTTCGGTGAGTTCACGCGCTGCACCCCGCGCCGCAAGTCGGAATATGAATTTACGGTCAAAGATGTGCTGCAGCATTATGCGGATTTGGCTAAGGTGCCGGCTATCTGCAATCTGCCTGCCGGACACGACCGCACGAATGCCTTTTTGCCGCTCGGTGTAAATTCTTCTATTAATATAGGAGAAAACGGTACGGTGGAATTCTTTATCAGTGAAGCTCACTGCAAATTGAGATAATTTCTATAATTTGATTTTGAAAAGAGTATATGACGAAGACTAATTTAAGAGAAACACTAAAGCGAGCTGTCTGCGATTATATCGACGAGCTGCACCCGGTGCTCTATGCGCTGGCTGATTATCTGCACGACAATCCTGAGGTCAGCACGCAGGAAGTAAAGGCGGCAGCTTATATACGCCGGCTGACAGAGAAATACGGCTTTGCATTTGAACCGGTGCTGACGGATGTGTTCAAGACTGCTTTTACTGCTTCTAAGGGAAACTGCGGCAAGAAGATAGGCTTCATGGCGGAATACGATGCACTGCCGCAGATCGGGCATGGCTGCGGACACAATTTGATAGCCATGATGAGCATCGGTGCCGCACTTGCCTTTGACCGTGCGGCAGGTGATAGGGCACAGACTGTCATCTACGGCTGTGCAGCTGAGGAGACGACGGGAGCGAAGCTCTACATGGCTGATGCAGGTATGTTTGACGACACTGCCGCTGCTCTGATAATTCATCCCGACAGCCGTACTTCCATCGGCGGCACCTCATACGCCACACACCCGCTGGAGATCACTTTTATCGGCAAGGCAGCTCATGTGGCTGACCCGGATTATCACGGAATCAATGCCTTGGACGCTCTGGTCGATTTTTATGGCCGCTTCAAGCTGCTCAAGAATACGTTTACCGGCAAGACCATCATAGGCACGATAATCACGGAAGGCGGTACGGCTCCCAATATCATTCCGGACAGGGCAAGCCTGCACTCTACTATCCGCTCGATGAGCACTGATTATCTGGAAAACACCATGCTGCCGCAGATAAAAGAACTGGCACGCGAAGTGGCAGCTCAGCACGGGGCGAAAGTTCAGATGCGCCATTACGAGCCACTCTACAAAAATCTGCTCAGCGACAGTGTTTTAAACGGCTATTACGAAGATAATTTCCGTCAGCTGGGCGAAAGTTACACGCTGCTGCCAGACGATTACGCCGACGGCTCTACCGATGTGGGCAATGTAAGCCATGTAACGCGCACCTGCCAGCCTACTATCTGCATAGGCAGTGATATTTTTGCTCATACAAAGGAATTTGCCTGTGCGGCAGGCTCGGCTTTTGGCAGAGAACAGGCGATAAAAGGGGCAAAGGCAATCGCGATGACGGCGGTGGATGTGCTTTTGGAAAAGTGATTTTAGTAGAAGGTTGATATTTTTGCATATAAAAAAGATAGAGCTGGGCAAGGTAAAGATTCCGCTAAAAAAGCCCTTTATAACGGCACTGCGCCGCGTCGATTTTGCTGAAGATATAATCGTCAGGATGACTGCCGATACCGGTGAAATCGGTTTTGGCTCCGCGCCGCCGACTGCCGTGATCACAGGCGACAGTCAGCAGTCGATTGCCGCTGCCGTTCAGGAGGTCATCGCGCCGCAGCTGCTCGGCATGGACATATGCTGCATGGAAGATATTTTCGCGGCGATAGACAAGTCTATGCTGCATAACTCCTCTGCTAAGGCGGCAGTCGATATCGCCGTTTACGATCTATTTGCTCAAAGATGCGGACTGCCGCTTTATAAGCTGCTCGGCGGAGCTAAGAGCAGCATTGCTTCAGATCTGACCATAAGCCTGCGCGAACCGGCTGTGATGGCTGGCGATGCGGCGGAAGCTGTCAAGCGGGGCTATAGGGATTTAAAGCTGAAGGTGGGCGGAGATGCCAAGCTCGACTTTGAGCGCGTTGCGGCGATCCGCCGAGCCGTGGGCAGCGATGTGCACATCCGCCTCGATGCCAATCAAGGCTGGAAGCCTAAAGAGGCAGTGCGCCTGATACGCCGCTTTGAGGACAGCGGCATGGATATAGAGCTGATTGAACAGCCGGTGGCAGCATACGACTTTGACGGGCTGAAGTTCGTTACGGACAATGTGGATACGCTTATCATGGCTGATGAATCGGCTTTCGGAATCCAAGAAGTATTTAAGCTCTTGGCAATGCGCGCCTGCGATTTCATCAATATAAAGCTGATGAAGGCAGGCGGAATTCACAATGCGCTGAAGATTGCCGATATGGCAGCTGCCTGCGGCGTGGAATGTATGATGGGCTGTATGCTGGAATCGAAAGTCGCCATAACCGCGGCAGCGAGCGTGGCGGCAGGCAGGAAGATAATAACGCGCGCCGACCTCGATGCAGCTGATCTGCTGGCAGAAGACCCGGTAGCGGGCGGCATCAGCTACCGCGCCAATGAATTGATATTGAATCAGCAAAAGGGACTCGGCATAACGGCTGTAGACAAAATGCTTCCATTGGCTGTAATTGAATAATCTTGTGGATTTTTATAGTATATGCAGGTGAATTGACGGATATTTGCCTGCATATTTATTTTTTTGGTAGTAATTTCATCTGTATTTGGTATAATATAACCATAAAGTGAGGTGCTTTTATATGGCAAAAGAAAAAAAGGATAAAAAAGCGGCTAAGGCCGTTAAAAAAGATATTTGGAATAATTATTCCGCAGCTGAAAAACGCCAGCTGCAAAAGCTCTGCGACAATTACCGCGACTTTCTCAGCAATTGCAAGACGGAACGCGAATGTGTGAAGGAAATCACCGCTCAGGCAGAAAAAGCAGGCTATGTGGATTTGCAGACGCTGATCGACAGCAAGCAGTTTTTGCAGCCCGGCGATAAAGTTTATGCTGTCTGCATGAAAAAGACTGTAGCACTGTTCAACATCGGCACAGACCCGCTTGAACAGGGCATGAACATACTCGGCGCGCACATCGACAGCCCGCGCCTCGACATCAAGCAGAATCCGCTCTACGAAGACGGCGGACTGGCTTATCTCGACACGCATTACTACGGCGGCATCAAGAAATACCAGTGGGTTACCGTGCCTCTTGCCATTCACGGCGTAGTGGCTAAAAAAGACGGCTCTCTCGTGGAAATCGCTATCGGTGAAAAAGACGATGACCCGGTATTCTGCGTGTCTGATCTTTTGATTCATCTTGCACAGGAACAGATGCAGAAGAATGCGGCTAAAGTCGTAGAAGGAGAAAACCTCGATGTACTGTTCGGCTCTCTGCCGCTGGAAGACGAACAGAAGGATGCCGTAAAAGCCAATGTACTCAAAATCGTAGCAAAGCAGTACGGCATTGAAGAAGAAGACTTCCTATCAGCTGAATTGGAAGTCGTGCCTGCAGGCCGCGCACGCGAACTCGGCATCGACCGCAGCATGATAATCTCCTACGGACAGGACGACAGAGTATGCGCTTATACTTCGCTCGTCGCAATGCTCGAAACGAAGAAGATGAAACGCACCGCCTGCTGCCTGCTCGTCGACAAAGAAGAAATCGGCTCTGTCGGCGCGACCGGAATGCAGTCCCGCTTCTTTGAAAATACCGTCGCCGAAGTGCTCGACCGCCTCGGCCAGTACAGCGACCTGGCATTAAGACGCTGCCTCGCCAACTGCAAAATGCTCTCGTCTGACGTAACCTCCGGCTACGATGCACTTTACAAATCCGCTTTCGACAGCAAGAACATCGCTTACCTCGGACGCGGTATGGCATTTAATAAATTTACCGGCGCGCGCGGCAAATCCGGCTCCAACGATGCCAATGCTGAATACCTCGGCAATATCCGCGCCATCATGGAAAAGAATAACGTATCCATCCAATTTTCCGAATTGGGCCGCGTAGACCTCGGCGGCGGCGGAACGATTGCCTACATCATGGCACTTTACGGAATGCAGGTAATCGACAGCGGCGTAGCAGTGCTCAGCATGCACTCCCCGTGGGAAATAACGAGTAAGATAGATATATATGAAACGAAAAAAGGCTACTGCGCATTTTTGAAAGATGCTTGAACCTGATTGAAGTTTTATAGGTAAAAGA
>CATYZV010000043.1 GCA_958415865.1 uncultured Selenomonadaceae bacterium | reverse complement strand
ATATATATTATTTTACTATCGGCGGAATATGAAATCAATCGAAATCGTTTGAACTCGTCAAATCTTGCTAGAGTATTCTATTAGATGATATAATTAAAAGAAATATTACTGTATTCGACAATGGAGGAAGAGATTTGGACGCAAAACACATCAGAAATTTTTCTATCATCGCCCATATTGACCATGGCAAGTCGACGCTTGCCGATAGGCTGATTGAATATACAGGCACACTCACTGAGCGCGAAATGGAATCGCAGGTCCTCGACAGCATGGATCTGGAGCGCGAGCGCGGCATTACGATAAAGGCTCAGACAGTGCGCCTGCACTACAAGGCAAAGGACGGCGAAATATATGAGCTGAACCTCATCGACACGCCGGGCCACGTCGATTTCAATTACGAAGTATCGCGCAGCCTCGCAGCGTGTGAAGGTGCCCTGCTCGTCGTCGATGCTACGCAGGGCGTGGAAGCGCAGACGCTGGCCAACGTATATCTTGCTTTAGAGCACGATCTGGAGATAATCCCCGTCATCAACAAGATAGACCTGCCGAGTGCGGAACCGGAGATGGTGAAGCAGGAGATAGAAGATATAATCGGGCTGGATACGTCTGATGCTGTGCTGGCGAGTGCCAAGACGGGCATCGGCATAGAGGAAATACTGGAAGAGATAGTGCAGAAGATTCCCGCGCCGCCTGCTGACAATGACAAGCCGCTGAAGGCGTTGATCTTCGATTCGTATTTTGATGCGTATAAGGGTGTAATCGCTCATATCCGCGTGTTTGACGGCTCGATTCATCCCGGCATGAAGCTCAAGATGATGGCTACGGGCAAGGAATTTGAAGTAACTGATATCGGCTGCTTCCGCCCGGCTCCTGTCAATATCAACAGCCTGGAAACGGGGGAAGTCGGCTTTGTGGCAGGCAGCTTGAAGAACGTGCGCGACGTGCGCGTCGGCGATACCATCACGGATGCGGCCAATCCCGCCGCTGAGGCTCTGCCCGGCTACCGCGGTGTTACGCCTATGGTCTACTGCGGTCTTTATCCTGTGGACAGTGCCGATTACGGCAATTTGAAGGACGCTTTGGAAAAATTGCAGCTCAACGATGCGGCATTGACTTTTGAGCCGGAAACCTCTATCGCGCTGGGCTTTGGCTATCGCTGCGGCTTCTTGGGGCTTTTGCACATGGATGTAATCCAGGAACGCTTGGAACGCGAATATAAATTAAAGCTGATAACGACGGCTCCGAGTGTTATTTACCACGTCTACAAGACGAATAAGGAAATGGTCAAGATAGACAATCCTGCTTCTATGCCGCCGCCCACGGAAATAGAGCACATCGAAGAACCGTACGTAAAAGCGACTGTCATTGTGCCCAACGACTACGTCGGACCGGTTATGGAGATCTCACAGGACAAGCGTGGCATCTTCAAGACGATGGACTATCTCGATGTCAACCGCGTAATGGTCATTTACGATATCCCGCTAAGTGAAATCATCTACGATTACTTTGATAAATTGAAATCGGCGACGCGCGGCTACGCTTCACTGGACTACGAATTGAGCGGCTACCATGAATCGAAGCTCGTCAAGCTCGACATTCTCTTGAACGGCGAACCGGTCGACGCGCTCTCCACCATCGTGCACACCGATAGAGCAGCTCAGCGCGGCCGCCAGCTGGCAGAAAAGCTCAAGACGATAATTCCGCGCCAGATGTTTGAAATTCCCATTCAGGCAGCTGTCGGCAACAAGGTAATCGCCCGCGAAAACGTCCGTGCCATGCGCAAAGACGTATTGGCAAAATGCTATGGCGGCGACATCTCGCGCAAGCGCAAATTGCTGGAAAAACAGAAGGAAGGCAAGAAGCGCATGAAGGCTGTCGGCTCGGTAGAAGTGCCGCAGGAAGCATTTATGGCTATCTTGAAAATAGATTAATAAGGATTTACTATGCAGAAAAACTTTGGCGTTTACATTCACATTCCGTTCTGCCGCCAAAAGTGCTTTTACTGCGATTTTGCCTCATACAAAGCTGATACATTTACGCCCGATATATATCAGCTCTATACCGATGCACTGTGTCAGGAAATAGCTCTTTATAAAGAGCTGTTTCCTGATATTTGCATTGACACGATTTACTTCGGCGGCGGCACTCCGTCCCTGCTGCCGATCAATCTTACAGAAACAATCTTGGAAAAGCTGTGCTCGTCCTTTACGATTTTAGACGGCGCGGAAATAACCTTAGAGGCAAATCCCGGCACGGTTGCGGCAGAATCCTTCTATAAATATAGGGCTATGGGCATCAACCGCCTTAGCTTCGGCGTGCAGGCGGTGCAAAATGAGCTGTTGCGCCGCATAGGCAGGATTCACACGATTGAGCAGGCGGACGAGGCTTTATGCGAGGCACAGGCAGCGGGCTTTGACAATATCAGCATCGACTTGATTTACGCACTGCCCGGGCAGACGCTTTCCATGCTAAAAGACAGCATAAGCTGGGCACTCGACAGAGATATTCAGCACATTTCCGTCTACGGGCTTCAGATTGAAGACGGCACGGTGTTCGGCAGGCTGTACGAGGAGCATAGACTATCTCTGCCCGCTGAAGAAGAAGCTGAGGCTATGTACGACTGCTTAACTCAAGAACTGCCTCGGCACGGCTACGCGCGGTATGAGATATCGAATTTCGCGCGGCAGGGCTTTGCCAGCCGCCACAATCTGCGCTACTGGCATGATATGCCGTATCTGGGCTTGGGCGCGTCGGCGCACGGCTACTACGGCAGGACGCGCACGCAGAACCCCGCCGATCTGAAGACGTACATCGCGCGCTGCAAGGCGCGCAAGCTGCCGTTTGACGAGGAAGAGCAGGTCGATGAAAAGGCGCATATGGAAGAATTCTGCTTTCTCGCGCTGCGGACAGCTCACGGCATAGACAAAAAGCTGTTTTATCAGACTTTCGGAAAAGATGTAGAAAGTATTTACGGAGAGCAGATAAAAAAACTTGTGCGTCAGAAGCTGCTTGTGGACAATGAGGCTCAAATTTGTCTTACAAATTACGGCATGAAATTCGGCAATCAGGTATTTGAAGAATTTTTGCTCTGAAATACGCCTGCATCCGTTGATATTTAAGCGGCGGCAAAGTGTTGTATTTCTTTACAAAAAAGTCAATTAGTTATATAATTAAACTCAAGTATTGAACGTTTCGGATTTTGTATTATAAATGTTGCTTACAGGTTATGTGCGGACGGCTGACCCTAAAATTTACTAACAATAGTTGAATACTAAAAATAAATAAAATGAATTATGGAGGTGCTATTTTTGGCAAAGGAAGCTCAAAAATTGCAAATCATTCCTTTGGGCGGCCTCGGTGAAATCGGCAAGAATATGACCGTAGTGCGCTACGGCGATGATATTCTCGTCATTGACTCCGGGCTGATGTTCCCCGAAGAAGACATGCTGGGCATAGATTTAGTTATTCCCGACATTACGTATTTACTTGAAAATAAAGACAAGATCAAGGCTTTCGTGATCACGCACGGCCACGAAGACCACATCGGCGCACTGCCTTATGTAATGCGTCAGATCTCTGATGTGCCTGTATACGGCACGCGCCTCACGCTCGGCATTTTGGAAGGCAGGCTCAAGGAAAACGGCGTGGATTCCGGCAGCCTTCATCCTGTGCGCCAGGGTGAAATCATCAACGCGGGCTGCTTCACGGTAGGATTCATCCGCGTAAATCACAGCATTCCCGATGCCTGCGGTCTGTCCATCAAGACACCGATCGGCATGATCGTGCACACAGGCGACTTCAAATTTGACTACACGCCTATCGACGGTAAAATGACCGACTTCAAAGCGTTTTCCGACCTCGGCAACCGCGGCGTGCTCGTACTGCTCGCCGACAGCACCAACGCTGAACGCGAAGGTCATACGCCCAGTGAAAAAACGGTGGGCAAGGCTTTTGAAAAGGCATTCCGCAAGGCGAAAGACCGCATTATAGTTGCGACATTCTCTTCCAATGTGCACCGCATACAGCAGGTCGTGGACTCTGCCGTAAAGCACGGCCGCAAAGTGGCAATACTCGGCCGCAGCATGATCAATGTAGCCAATATCTCGATGAAGCTCGGCTATCTCAACATTCCTGAGGGCACGCTGATCGACATCGACGAAATAAACAATTATCCGATGGATAAGATCGTCATAATCACGACCGGCAGCCAGGGCGAACCGATGTCCGCACTGACGCGCATGTCGATGTCCAACCACCGCAAGGTCGGCATAGTGCCCGGTGATACGATCATAATCTCCGCTACGCCTATTCCCGGCAATGAAAAACTCGTTTCGCGCACGATCGACAATCTGCTCAAGCAGGGAGCCGATGTCATTTACGGACGCGATGAAGGCATTCACGTATCGGGTCATGCCAGCCGCGAAGAATTGAAGCTGATGCACAATCTCGTGCGCCCTAAATTCTTCATTCCCGTACACGGTGAATACCATCATATCGTAAAGCACGCTAAATTGGCTGAAAGCCTCGGCATGCCCAAGGAAAACATCTTCATCAGCGAAAACGGGCAGGTGCTCGAATTCACGCGCGATAAAGGTCAGGTCGCAGGCAAGGTTACAGCAGGCAAAGTCCTCATCGACGGGCTGGGTGTCGGCGATGTCGGCAATATCGTCCTAAGAGACCGCCGCCAGCTGTCGCAGGACGGCATCTTGATCGTCGTCGTAACGATGAACAGAGACAGCCACACCATCGCAGCAGGTCCTGATATCGTATCGCGCGGCTTCGTCTACGTCAGAGAATCCGAAGCACTGATGGATGAAGCTAAGAGCCGCGTATCCTCCGCTATTGAACGCTGCCTCGACAACAACGTTACTGAATGGTCCGTCATCAAAAACGATATCCGCGAAGCCATCGGCCGCTACCTGTTCGAAAAAACACGCCGCCGCCCGATGATTCTGCCGATTATCATGGAAGTTTAATATAAAAAGCAAAAGACCTCTGGCACCTGTCAAAAACAGTCTGTCAGAGGTTTCTTTTTTATGATATCCCTAAAGGGGCTGAATGAAATTTTAAGCAAGATAATTTATTTATGGAATTTTTTTGACCTCGCCGGTACCGTTGCCTTTGCCATCTCCGGGGTGCTCGTCGGCATACCGAGGCGCATGGACATATTCGGCTGCCTCGTGCTCGCTTTGAGCACAGCTATCGGAGGCGGCATCATCCGCGATGTGCTCGTCGGCAATTTTCCGCCGATGTCTCTGCGCACTTGGCATTACGTTGCATTGACCATGCTCGTTACGCTGATTGTATTTCTAATCTACCGCTTTCATAGGCTTTCGCGCAGCTCTCGCCAGAAATTCCGCAAGATGTATCTAGCGGCAGATACCTTAGGGCTTGCCTCCTTCACTGTTACTGGCACGAGCATCGGCTATGCCGCATATCCTGAATATCCCGTCTTTTCCGTATTGCTCGGCATGATAACGGCAGTAGGCGGAGGCATGATACGCGATGTGCTCGCCCAGCGCATACCGTCTGTTCTCACGGAAGAAATATACGCCCTGCCATCCTTGCTCGGAGGCATCGTCTACTACATCTTGACAGAGATGGATATGTGGCTGGTATCCGCTCCGGCTTCGTTTATAATCGTCTGCCTCGTGCGCTGGCTGGGCATACGGTATCATATCAATCTGCCAAAAATGCACCGCTGATGTGATAAAGTGCAAAATTTTTTTAGTTGCTGATATCTGTCTGGCGTTGTACAATAGATTTGTGAAATTTTTAGCGATGTAATTTAATTGAATGATAAAGGGGAAGTTGCAGATGAAAATTGGCATTATAAGCGATACGCACGGCTGCCATGAACGCTGGTCGCTGGCTTACGATAAGTTTTTCAAGGACGCTGACATGATAATTCATGCCGGTGATGTGCTCTATCACGGCCCGCGCAATCCCATGCTTAAAGATTACAATCCTGCTGTGCTGGCAGAGAAGATAAATGCCTGCCCGATGCCGGTTGTTATCTGCCGCGGTAACTGCGATTCGGAAGTGGATACGCTCGTAATCAATGCGCCGATTCAGGCTCCGTATACCTATGTGGTAGCAGAAGGGCTTAAAATCGTTACGACGCACGGCCATTATGTGGAAACGGATGCAGATAAGGACAAGATGGCGGCAGCTTTAAAGGCGGATCTGTTCATCTCGGGCCACGTGCATATCAACGTGCTGGAAAAGCGCGGCAATACGGTGTTTTTAAATCCCGGCTCGCCGTCGCTGAGCAAGCGTGAAGACGGCCGTCAGACGGCTGCCGTGCTGGAGGACAAGACGATAACTATATACGATATCGATACGGGCGAAGCACTGATGTCTTTGACTCTGTGATATTGCCGCATCGGCTGAATCTGGTATACACTGAGGATGTGATCTATCGTCATGTCCTCAATTTTTTGTTTATTAAAGGATATGGTAGGAAATTATGTTCAAAATAAAAGAGAATAGGACGCTGCTGCGCCTTGATATGCCGCTACTGCTGGCGGTAATCGGCATACTGATCGTAGGTCTTGTAACGATCGCCAGTGCCACGCACGTAAATACGCCGAGCGATGACCGCTACTGGTATTTGCAGCGTCAGGGCATGTTTGCTCTGGGCGGCCTTTTGTGGGCGTTTATGATCACGAATTTCTTTGATTACCGGGCACTTAAAAACTGGGGAACGAAGATATATATCTTCAACCTCATAATGCTGCTGGCTGTAATGTTCTTCGGCCATTCAGCACTGGGTGCGCAGCGGTGGATTCAGCTAGGCCCGATCAGCATCCAGCCGTCGGAATTCTCCAAGGTAATCATGATAGTTTCGCTTGCCGCTATGCTGGAAAGCCGAGTCGGTCAGCTCAACAGGTGGCGTGAAGTCGTGCCGGTTGCGCTGTTCGTGCTCGTGCCGTTCCTGCTCGTCGCCAAGCAGCCTGACCTTGGCACGGGTTTGGTATTTCTAGCCATATTCCTCGGCATGATCTTCGTGGCAGGCATCAGCATGAAGATATTGGGCATCGTATTTGGGGCGTTTCTAGCCATGCTGCCGGTCATATGGCATTTTCTGCACGATTACCAGCGCATGAGGCTGATGGTCTTCATCAATCCTAATATCGACCCGCTCGGCTCAGGCTATCACATAATTCAGTCCAAGATAGCCATCGGTTCGGGAATGCTGTTCGGCAAGGGGCTGTTCGGCGGCACGCAGAGCCAGCTTAATTTCCTGCCGGAAAACCACACGGACTTCATCTTTGCCGTCGTCGGCGAAGAATTCGGCTTCATCGGCGGCACTTTTCTGCTGCTGTTATACCTCATAGTGCTTTGGCGCGGCGTGAAGATAGCTCGTGAATGCAAGGATACTTTCGGTATGCTGCTCGCCTCCGGCATCACTTCGATGATCGGTTTCCATGTGCTGGTCAATGCCGGCATGACGATGGGCATAATGCCTGTTACGGGCATACCGCTGCCGCTCATGAGCTACGGCGTAAGCTCGCTTTTGACGAATATAACGTGTCTGGGGCTGCTCATGAACATCCATATGAAGCAGCAGAGCCTGCATTTTTAAATTTCGATGTAGAGCGGCGAGGTGGTGAAATCGCTGCCGAATCTTCTTATCGGGTCAAAGCACAGTGCATAAAGTTCAGCGGCAAAGGCATCTAGTGCCAGCATGGACTGCAAATCGGTCAGCCCGGCGCGGCGGCTTTGGCGGCTGTTTAGATACGCTGTGCTTTTTGTTATGAGCGGTATGGAAGAATGTGCCTTGACGGAGCGCAAAAGCTGCCTGCCGGTCTTGTTGAAGGCAAGCACGCGGGCGTAGAGAGGTCCGTTTTCATCGAATACTTTCATCTGCTCTGCTGTTATTTCCAGCAATGTGTAGAGCAGGAGCCGCTGAAGAGCAGTGAGCGGATACCGCTTTGATTTTATCAGGGCGAGCAGCTCGGCGATTGAATCGGCACGCTCAGCGGCAAAGAGCAGCTTATGTTCAATGCCTTCACTCATGCCGTAAATAGAAGATATTTCACTGAGCTTTGCCAAGCGCAGCTGCTTTATCAAGGGCAGATACAGATGCTCTACATCGGGCAGGGAATTTGGAGATTCGTTTATCTTGCAAAGGGCTTCTGCTGTCTTGGGCGGCACAACGTGTGCCAGCCGGGAAAAATCACTGCGTTTTTGGTACAGCAGGCGGCGTATGGCTGTGCCGCTGGCGTAGCTGCCTTGAAAATCTGCATCGTTGTGCCCGGCTGCCTGACGTTTTATTATATCGAAGTCAAAGGCAAAGGAATCGGATTGAATATCGTAGGCTTGTTTTGCGTATTCCATGCCCAGTATCAAATTGGGTGAGCGCAGTATCTCTTCTGCGATGCCGCTGATTTCGCTAAGAGCAGAGCAGGCAGAGGAAGCATACGATTTCCCGTTTTGAAGCTCTTCACGGAGCTTGTCAGAAAAAGACGCGCTGCATTGAAGCCGCGCCAGATTTTTTATCAGTTCAGCATCGGCGTATTCACTGCCGAAGCACAGTGTATTGACGATGCCGAGCCGCTGCAGCAGCTGTACGCCGCCGCGGGCAAAATGTTCGGCACTGCGCACGGTAAAGCAGTACGGCAGCTCCAGCACGAGGTCCGCTCCGCCGTGCACGGCAAGGGAGGCACGCGTCCACTTGTCCGCCAGTGCCGCCTCGCCGCGCTGGGTGAAATCGCCGCTCATGACGGCTATGATGCCGCTGTCGTATCTGCACTTGTGTTCATCTATCAGGTACTTATGACCGTTGTGAAAGGGATTGTATTCGCTGATTATTCCTGTTATCTGCATAAAGATGTAAATCCTTTCGCTTTTTTCTTCGCTTTAGGTAAGCTTAATTCAATGCAATATTTTACCATAGCAGTGCCGGCGGGGAAATTGTATGAGAAAAATTTCGCTGATTTGTTTGACAAAATATACTGCTATCGTTATAATATATGGAGGTCGATTGCAATGATGAAAATAAATGTATCGGAAATAGCAGAGATAACCGGCCGCGAACTGCCGTTTGCATTCACTGCCAAACCCGAAGACATTGGGCCGCTTCTGGACGGGTGCACGCTGGAAGGCCCCATCATGGTCAAAGGAACCGCAGTGAATACAGGATCGTGTTTTCGCTTGGAGGGTGAGATCAGCTGCACCGCAGCATGTATATGCGACAGGTGCTTGCGTGATTATCGCACTGCAGGCAATTATTCTTTTACGGAAGAATTTACGCATGATGAATCTGCAGCCAGGCAGCACGATATGAATTACTTCAGCGGCGATATCATTGATATCGGCGATTTAGTGCGCGATATTATAATATCTTCTCAGCCGACAAAGCATCTTTGCAAAGATGACTGCAAAGGTCTTTGCAGCGTCTGCGGTGCCGACCTCAATGAAGGTGAATGCGGCTGCAGCCGGACGGCAGTAGATCCGCGCCTGGCAGCACTGCAGAGTCTGCTTCGCAAAAAGTAATGCGGTTTTGCAATTTCACGATTTCAATAAAATTTACTTAAGGAGGTGTGTAGTCAATGGCAGTACCTAAGCGTAAAATGTCAAAAGCTCGTCGTGATAGACGCCGTGCTAACTGGAAACTCGAAGCTCCCGGTTATGTAGCATGCCCTCAGTGTCATGAACCTAAAATGCCTCATCACGTTTGCACTGAATGTGGTTACTATGATGGTAAAGAAGTTATCGCATCTGAAGAATAATTCTAAAGACGAGTATATATGCTCCCTTTTATAGATATAGCGTTGATCAATGACTAATC
>CATYZV010000042.1 GCA_958415865.1 uncultured Selenomonadaceae bacterium | reverse complement strand
TAAAAGAAGCTTTTGGTGCGTATCGTCGAAGGCTTCTTTTATTTTTTGTGCTTAAAAAAGTTATAATAGTACGGTTTCATCTCTTTGCGGCTCTTGGCGGCGGGCCAGAGGTCTCCCACTGCTGTTTCGCGCATGGCGGCGGCTAAATGTTCGTAGAGCAGGGGATTTTCTTGGGACAGCTCGGCTATCAAATCTTTTGCCCGCTGGCGTTTGGTGTTGCCGTTGAAGGGGCAGGAGGGGGCGCAGGGCTGCTGGCCGTGCAGGGCGATGGCTTCGCGCATTTCTTCTTCGCGGAAGTAGAGTATGGGGCGGATGACGGTCAGGTCTGAGCGGCTCAGATAGGTGGCGGGCAGGAAGGTCTTGAGCTGTCCGGAGTAAAACAAGTTCATAAAGAATGTGTCGACGGCATCGTCGTGGTTGTGGGCATAGGCGACTTTGTTGCAGCCGCGTTCTTTGGCGTAGCCGTTGATGGCACCGCGTCGGAAGAAGGCGCAGGAAAAGCAGGCGTTTTTATCATCTTGAGCCTTGACGGTCTCGGCGATGTTGACGGGGTGCAGGTGGTGCTTTATATTTAGCTTAGCGCAGAAGTTTTTGATTTCGGCGCAGTCAAAGTCGGGATTGAACAGCGGGTTTACGGTGATTGCCTCCAGCTCGATGTCGAGTTTTAAAATGCGCTGCATCTCGCGCAGAGCGTATGCCATGAACAGGCTGTCCTTGCCGCCGGACAGGCCGATCAGGATTTTATCGCCTTCTTCAATCAGCTGAAATTCCACTACGGCGCGCAGCAGGCGGCTCAGATATTCTTTGGGTAAGGGCTGCATAAGTTTTTTTATCTCTCCATTAATAAATTATTTTAGCTTCATTATAATTGTATTGTACATTATTTGCAATGCAAAAAAGAATCAGCTGCTCTCTATGACAGCCGATTCTTTTTTAGCTTAGGGTTAAATGATCCAGAATTTGTCGTGGAAGATGATTTTGCGATATTTTTCAAATGATGCCCAGCGTTCAAAGACAGCGGCATCCGGTATATTGCCTTTGGCGGCGAGCTGTGCTTTAAAGTCTTCGTATTCCTGCGGTGAATGGATGTTCAGGGCAAAGCCTCTGCCGTTGACGAGCGGGAAGCCGTCGAATTCGTATTCATCGAGCGGGATTATATCTTCGATAACACCATTGCGTACTTTGATTGCGGCTTTGTCGCGCAGCACGAGAATATCGAAGCTTTCGGGGTAGTGGAAGCTTTCGCCCTGTGTGGGAATTGCGTCGCCTTTGGTGTACGTCTTGTTGAGGTCTTTGTACTTGTCGATCGAGAGGTTTTCCAGATTGTAGTAGAATTCTTCAAATACGTCGCCGCGTGCTTTTACTTTTCCGTCGGGGCTGATGAAGGCAAAGCGGTTGATGCTTCTGCCGACTTCGCTGACCGTGCCGCAGGCGGAGGTCATGTTCGTAACGCGGTCGATCAGTATCAATTCGCCCATGGTCTTGTGGTGGTTAAAGGCATCGAGCGCGATCGGCTCCTGCAGCGCGATGTCGCAGAGCGCGATTTCATTTTTGACGAGTGTATCGGCTGGCTGAAATTCGCCGGTGTTGACATCGACTTTGTGGTGGATCTTCGTCAGCACGCCGACGATTTCTTTCGTGCCGAGCTTTACGACGTATTCGCGGCCCGTTTCCGAGGCGTTGTCATCCATCCAGAGAATGTTGGCCGTGAGCTTGTCGCTGACGGGAATGTCGGTGGCCTTTTCAAAGACGCAGCCGCGCGATACATCGACTTCGCGGTCGAGCTGAATATTGACCGGCATACCGGCGGAGGCTTCGTCCACTTCGCTCATGCCGTAGATGATGGCCTTGACTTTTGCTTCTTCGCGGCTGGGCAGCGTGCGCACGGTGTCGCCGACAGCGATAATGCCCGATTCAATCTGTCCCTGGAAGCCGCGGAAGGTCCTGTTGGGGCGGCAGACGCGCTGCACGGGCATGTAGAAGCCTTCTTCTTCATCGTGCTCTACGTCGATCGTTTCCAGATACGGCAGCAGAGCCTTGCCCTTGTACCACGGCATATGCGGCGATTTTTCGGTGATGTTGTCGCCCTCGGTAGCCGATACGGGTATCAGCTGAATGTTCTTTAGCTTAAGTTCGGCGGCGAGCTTATCTATTTCCTTTTTTATTTCATTGAACCGTGCTTCGGAGTAATCCACCAAGTCCATCTTGTTGATGGCGAACACGAAGTAATTTATGCCCATCAAGGCGCAGATGCGGGCATGGCGGCGCGTCTGCACGAGCACGCCCTTCGTAGCGTCGAGCAGTATCACGGCGAGGTCGGCAAACGATGCACCGACTGCCATGTTGCGGGTGTATTCTTCATGGCCCGGAGTGTCTGCCACGATGAAGCTGCGATTGTCCGTCGTGAAATAGCGGTAAGCTACGTCGATCGTGATGCCCTGTTCGCGTTCTGCCATCAGCCCGTCGAGCAGCAGCGAGTAGTCGATCGCGCCGCCGCGGCTGCCGACCTTGCTTTCAAGCTCCAGAGCTTTTTTCTGGTCTGCATACAGTAATTTGGCATTGTAGAGCAGATGGCCGATCAAAGTCGATTTGCCGTCGTCCACGCTGCCGCAGGTGATGAATTTCAATAATCCGCTCATGCTTAGAAATACCCCTCTCTCTTTCTTCTTTCCATGCTGCCGGCTGCTTCCTTGTCGATTACGCGGCTGGTGCGTTCCGACGATACGGCACTGAGTGTTTCATTTATTATGCCGTCGAGCGTATCGGCAGTCGACTCGATGCCGCCCGTCAGCGGATAACAGCCCAATGTGCGGAAGCGGATGCTCTTGTGCATGATCTTTTCGCCGGGCTTTAAGCGCATGCGGTCATCGTCGACCATGATGATATTGCCGTCGCGGTAGACACAGGGACGGACTTTAGCGAAGTAGAGCGACACGATGTCGATATTTTCGCGCTTGATGTACTGCCAGATGTCCTTTTCCGTCCAGTTGGATATCGGGAAGACGCGCATGCTTTCGCCCTTGTTGATATGCGTGTTGTAGAGCTTCCACATCTCCGGACGCTGATTCTTGGGGTCCCAGGCCTGTGCTTCATTGCGGAAGGAGAAAATGCGTTCCTTGGCGCGCGATTTTTCTTCGTCGCGCCTGCCGCCGCCGAATGCCGCCGTAAAGCCGTATTTTTTAAGTGCCTGCTTTAAAGCCTGCGTCTTCATGATGTCGGTGTAGGCCGCGCCGTGGTCGAACGGATTTATGCCGCGCTTCACGCCGTCTTGATTGATGTATTCGAGCATATTGATGCCGAGCTTTTTCGCCGTGGCATCGCGGAATTCTATCATTTCATGGAATTTCCAAGTCGTATTGATGTGCAGAAACGGAAACGGCGGTTTTTCCGGGTAGAATGCCTTCATCGCCAAATGCAGCATTACGGAGCTGTCCTTGCCGATGGAATAGAGCATTACCGGCTTTTCACATTCAGCCGCCACTTCGCGGATGATGTATATCGCTTCTGCCTCCAGTTTATCGAGGTGCGACAATTCTCGCATAGTCATCTCTCCTATTGATTAATATTTATTCGATTCGCGCGTATTCACAGCGATAGTCTTAACTTCGCCGGAAGCGCGCGTCAATTTCCAGTATATATAGCCGTTTTTTTTCACGACATTCATCCTGCCGCCCCGGCCGCCGATGTCCGCGCCAAGGTAGAAATCTATCGCCTGCACGGGACATTCCTTGACGCAGGAGACGCAGCCCCAGCAGTCGCGCGGGTATTTGATGAACGCCTTATCATCTTCGCTGTCGATGGCGATCAAAGTGCCGGGGCAGATATTGATGCAGCGGCGGCAGCCGATGCACTTAGCCTTGTCAATGGCGATGCTCATAATGCTCGCCTCCTTTGACGATATCGCGCAGTATGATATTGATCTTCTCACCGTCATAGCGGGAGTTTACGTATTTGTACCAGTCATCACTCTTTTGCGGATGGTCGAGATTTTCCGCGAAGCTGTGCCAGCGCGTTTCTTTTCTCGCACTCAAGTGAGCTATCAGCACGCGGCAGACGGTCAATCGCTCTTTAAGCTCGTAGATGAACATCAGCTCATGCAGGTCTTCAGCGTTCAAATCGGCTGTGAGCCTCTGCAGCTGGGCTATTTTTTCATCGGCAAGGGTCAGCTGCTTTTCATTGAACTGATACTGGCTGCCGATGCCGCCGGCGTAAGCGTCCATGACTTTCTGCATCGCTTCTTCCAATTCGCTGACGGAAAACAGTGCCTCGCTTTTTTCCTTTAGAAAATCATTGTACTCTGCCGTTTTACGTGATAATAATTCATCTTCGTCCAAATCGTAATCTGCCTTTGCATCATTCGATAGGGATTTGATGATTGCCTTGGCGGCGATTTCTCCTTCGACGAGCGAGCCTGTTACGTACTTCTGCGGGCAGCCGCCTGCCACATCGCCCGCGGCGTAAAGTCCTTCGATAGTCGTGCGGCGGTCGTCATCGACCCAGTAGCCGCTCGCCGTGTGGCCGCCGACGATATACGGCTCCGTGCCTTCGATTTCCACATCCTGCCGGCTGGGGTTTTTGCCGGCTTCCAGCCACTTTAGTGTCTGGCTCGGTGCCATGTTTAGATACGCTTTCAGTAATTCTTCATCCTGCTGTTCGGTTATGCCTTCTGTGTGCAGGTAGCAAGGACCGCGGCCCGCCTGCGTTTCTTTGACCGTGCCGTAGAGCCGCTGCGAGGTCGTCAGCCCGTACTTCGTTTCATACACTTCGCCGCGCGAATTGACCTGCTTTGCGCCCACGCCTTGAGCTATCGTGCCTGTCGGAGCTATCGTATCCTTGCAGCGCAGGGCGATGAAGCGCATTTCAAACGTCGTCATCTCCGCTCCGGCGCGGATACCCATAGCGTAGCCCGCCCCAGTGTTGAACGGGCAGTACCACATCTTGTGGCGCGAAAAGCCGGGATTATTGGGGCGGTAGAGCCCTGATGCGCCGCCGGTCGCGCAGATCACAGCCTTGGCGCGTATCTCATAAGCCGCGCCGTCGTCAATGCTGAAGCCGAAGGCACCGAAAATCTTATTATTTTTTACGATGTAGTCCGTAATATTCAGATGATTTATGACCTGAACATCCGGCAGTTTTTTGACCGCGTCAGCGAGAATCGGCTTTATATTCTCGCCGTTGATCTTGATATTGCGCCAGCCGCGCGATACGTAATCGCCGTTTTCGTCCTTTAGTATGACCAGCCCCAGCCGTTCCAGTTTCGCCGTTACTCGGTTCAGCCCCTCGGACATCGACAGTAATAAGTCCTCGCGCACAATGCCCTCGGCATCGCGCTTGGCGTACTCTACGTAGTCCTGCGGTACATGGCCTTTCGTTATGTAGGCATTCAATGCGTTGACACCTGCGGCAAGACAGCCGCTGCGCTGAATATTCGCCTTTTCAGCTATCACCACCGACAGCTTGGAATGTTCGCGCAGCGTCAGTGCCGCGTAACACCCGGCAGTGCCGCCGCCGATGATCAGCACATCGGTGTGAATGATTCGTTTTTCCTTTATCTCCATAGCTTTTCAGCTCCAATAATAATTTAAATGTAGAACATATCTTTCTTCTGCATAGCAGCGTTTTCCATGAGGTAAGTCTTGTTGTCGTCGAACACATAGAGGCGGTAGATCAGTACCTGCACCTTTTCGCCTATCTGCACCGGTGCTTCTTCCATCGAGCGTTCCGCATCTATCAAAAGGTCGCCGACCTTGACCGTGAGCGCGAGATGATTGCCGCGGAACACGATATTTTCCACCGTGCCTTCTTCTGCCGCGCTCATATAGTGCTTTATCTCGCCTTCCTTGCATACCCTGACGAATTCCGGGCGGATGACAGCCTGCGACGCTCCGTTCACGGCAGCAAATCCTTTTAATTGTGCATAATTGTTCAGCACATTCGACTTACCGATGAACTTCGCCACAAACGGCGTTGCCGGTTCCTTGTAAATCACCGGAGGCGTGCCCGCCTGTTCCACCCTTCCGTGGTTCGTGATGATTATTTCATCGGCAACTTCCACCGCTTCGTCCTGGTCGTGCGTTACGAATATGCTAGTGATGCCGACCTTGTGAATCGTTTCCTTGAGCCAATTTCTAAGCTCCTGGCGCACCTTGGCATCTATCGCCGCAAACGGTTCATCAAGCAGCAATAGCTGCGGATTAGGCGCGAGTGCCCTGGCGAATGCCACGCGCTGACGCTGCCCGCCTGAGAGCTGATTGGGATACCTATTCGCCATGCCCGCAAGCCCCGTCAGCTCTATCAGCTCATTGACGCGCCGCTTGATATCCGCTTTCTTCACGCCCTTTATTTCCAAGCCGAACGCGATATTGTCAAACACCGTCATATAGCGGAACAATGCGTAATTCTGAAACACAAACCCGATGCCGCGCTTTGCTGCCGGAATAGCATTGACGCGCCTGCCGTCTATCAGAATATCGCCCGAGTTCGGCGTTTCCAGCCCCGCGATCATGCGCAGAATCGTCGTCTTGCCGCTGCCGCTCGGCCCCAAAAGAGCCACCAGCTTGCCCTGCTCAATCCCAAAGCTCACATCATCCGAAGCCTTAAAACTGCCATATGTCTTTTCAATATGCTTCATTTCCACATACATACAGCAAACCTCCCGTGTATTTTTTCCGTGGTTAGTAATTAGTGATTAGTGGTTAGTGATTAGTGGTTAGTGGTTAGTGGTTAGTGATTAGATTTAATTTGTATAAAAATGGCTGTGCTAAATACGCAGAGGTATGTCTGAGCGAAGCGAGTTTAGCTATGCGTATTTAGTGCTGCCATTTTTCGGCATTCATATCGAACTATGCTTTCTGCCTTTGTATTCCACAAACACCCTCACTGCAAGCACTATCAGTGCGATTGTAACGAGCAAAGACGACACTGCAAATGCTGCTGTTATGGAATCTGCTGTGCCTGACATGTACAGGGCATCTATTTCCAGCGGCAGGGTGAAGGTTTCGCCGCGCGTCTTGGACAGTGCCGCTACCGCGCCAAATTCGCCCAGTGCACGCGCCGTGCAGAGGATGATGCCGTAGAGCAGTGCCCATTTTATCTGCGGCAGTGTGATGCGGCGGAAAATCGTAAAGCCCTTTGCTCCCATAAGTGCCGCCGCTTCTTCTTCATCGCGCCCCTGTGAATTTAAGACCGGCACGATTTCGCGGAACACGAACGGAAATGTTACGAAAATCGTCGCCAGAATCACGCCCGGCACGGCGAATACTATCTGTATATCCGTGCCCAATGCCTGATTGATGCTTTCTAATATATCGTGTGCCCAGCCCAGCCTGCCGAACGTCATTATGAAGGCAAGGCCGGCTATTACGGGCGAAATCGAAAACGGAATGTCGATCAAAGTGGTCAATACATGCTGACCTTTAAATGAAAATTTCGTGATGAGCCATGCCGCCATTATGCCGAAAAACGTATTGACGACTACTGCCGACACCGTGGCGAGCAGTGTTATCGTCAGTGCAGAAATTACAAAGTCGGTCGATAATGCCCGCAGGTAAAAATCAAAGCCCTCTTTAAGCGAATTTACTACAACGGAAATTAGCGGCAGTATCAACATAAGCACTACGAATAAAACGCCGATAGTGATTAGGGCTATTTCTGACTTGCTCTTTTGCCTGTGTTCATATTCCATGAAAAAGCCCTCCTTATAATGCTCTCTTAGCCTGATGCAGCTGAATCATATTGATGGCAAACAGCACGATGAATGCGATCACCAGCATCGCCAGCGCAATCGCCGTAGCCGAAGCGTAATCCGTGTAATTGAGCTTCTGCATTATGACGTACGATACGACCTGCGTGTGGTCTTTCGCACTGTTGCCCGCTATGTAAATGACGCTGCCGTATTCTCCCAGCCCCCTGGCAAAAGCCAGCCCGAAGCCGGTCAGAACAGCCGGCAGCAGTTCGGGAAAGATGATGCGGCGGAAGATAGTGAAGCTGCCCGCGCCCATCATTCTGCCTGCTTCTTCATACGAAGGGTCCAATTTTTCCAGCACCGGCTGAATCGAGCGAACGACGAACGGAATGCCGACGAAGATCAGCGCGATCGTAAGGCCCAGCTGCGTGTACGCTATCTTGATGTCCCACTGAGCAAACAGCGAGCCTATCATGCCCGTGTCGCTGTACATCTTGGACAGCGTGATGCCCGCCACAGCAGTCGGCAGCGCAAACGGCAGTTCAATAAGCCCGTTTAGAAATCTCTTGCCCGTGAAATCACAGCGCACGAGAATCCAAGCCAGAATCATGCCGAATACACAGTTGACGAGTGCCGCCGCCAGTGAACACGAAATGCTCGTGATGAACGCATTGCGAATTGCCTCATTGCTCACCAGCTTCATATAGTCCGCCGCCGACAGATGCAGCGAATAGACGAGTATCGAAGCCAGCGGAATCAACACGAGCAGCGACATCATCGTCAGCGTGATGCCCAGGCTCATGCCGAACCCCGGAATCACCCTGCCGGCATCCTTATGGAAAAAATTAAAAACCTTCATAACCCGCAAGCTCTCCCTTTTAATAAAATATTTAACCACTTAAAAATTGTCTTGCTCTGACCACTAATCACTGAACACTATTCACTAACGACTAACCACTGACCACTAAAAAAAGATTTTAAATCAATTAAGCCGAAGGAATGATGCCTGTTACAATCATCATTCCTTTGGCAGTACAGTAAAATATCAATCAAACGCAATATTTATTTCTTATTTATCTTTTCCATTATCTGGTCGAAGATGGTGCCGTCGTTGAAGAATTTATCGTACGCTGCATCCCAGCCGCCGAAGTCGTTGATGTTGATGAGATTTACATCGAGGTTGAATTTATCGCTGAATTTCTTGAGAATTTCGGGATTGGACGGGCGGTAGCCGTTTTCGCCGATGATGTTCTGCGCTTCATCGGAGTAGAGATAATCGAGGTATTCCTTCGCCACTTCCTGAGTGCCGTCCTTGTCGGCATTTTCATCGACTATTGCTACGCTAGGCTGAGCCAGAATGCTGACGCTCGGCGTTACGATTTCAAACTTGTCCGGGTATTCCTTGACGGAGTTGATAGCTTCGTTTTCCCATGCGATCAAGACATCGCCCTGACCGTTTTCCACGAAAGTCGTAGTCGCACCGCGTGCACCGGAATCCATTACAGAAACGTTTTTATATATATCGCCGACGAATTCTTCAGTCTTAGCTTCGTCGCCGTTGAATTTCTTCTGGCCGTATGCCCAGGCTGCCAAGAAGTTCCAGCAAGCACCGCCGCTGCTCTTGGGGTCAGGAGTTATGACATTTACACCCGGTTTAGCGAGATCGTCCCAGTCCTTGATGTTCTTTTCATTGCCCTTGCGCACCAAGAATACTATAGTTGAAGTGTACGGCGCGGAATCGTTCTTGAATTCCTTGATCCAGTCCGGCTTTATAAGCCCTGCCTTTTCAATCAGCGTGATATCGTGAGCCAGTGCCAGTGTTACTACATCTGCCTTGCTGCCCTCGATGACTGAGCGCGCCTGTCCGCCGCTGCCGCCGTGCGACTGCACGATTTCCACATCCTTACCTGTCTTTTCCTTATAGTACTTCTGGAACAGCGGATTGTACTGCTGATACAATTCGCGCGTCGGGTCGTACGATACATTCGTTATCGTAACGCTGCCGCCATCTGCTGCACTGCTCGACGACTTGTCCGACCCGCAGCCCGCAATCACCGCCGATACTGTCAAAACTGCACCGAGTGCCAATGCGATTAACGCTTTTCTCATGCCTATCTCTCCTTTTGGCTCAAAAATCGATCATAAGTTCTTTTTCCTAGTAATTATGTCTACTAATTAGATTGCTTGTTATTGTACTAGATAT
>CATYZV010000041.1 GCA_958415865.1 uncultured Selenomonadaceae bacterium | reverse complement strand
TAAAAAAGTTATCTAAAAACTTTAACTTAATTCTAAAAAAAAAATGAGATATTGTCAAGCTATAATTATAGTAGAAAAATGAACAGCAGACAAAAAAACAGCATCTGCCGCGAAAGTTTTGCTGTGCAGATACTGCTTGGCTATATATTATTTTAGTTTTAGAAGTCTTCGTTAGGAATCTGGGCTTCAACTGCTTTCATAGCCTCTAAGGTTCTAGTCAAAAGCTCATCGAGGTTCCAGTCTAGCAGCCCTGCTCCTCGTTTGATGACATCGCGTGAGCAGCCGGCGGCAAAGCGTTTGTCTTTGAATTTTTTCTTTAGGCTTTTCAGCTCCATATCCTGAACGGATTTTGAAGGACGCATAAGAGCAGCCGCACCTATCAGCCCTGTCAGTTCGTCAGTAGCGTAGAGAATTTTTTCCATCTGATGTTCAGGCTTAACATCAGTGCATATCTGCCAGCCGTGGCACTGCATAGCACGTACCAGTTCCGGTTCAGCTCCGGCTTTTTCCAATAGCTCTTTGCCTTTTATGCAGTGCTGCTCCGGGTACTGCTCGAAATCTATATCGTGCAAAAGGCCGACAATTTCCCAAAAATCGGCCTCATCGTCGAATCCTTCCTGAAGAGCAAACCAACGCATTACCAATGCTACTGTTCTTGCGTGCTGGCGGTGAAAATCCTCTTTATTGTACTGTTTGAGCAGCTCATACGCAGTTTTTTTCGTGAATTTCGTCTGCATTTAGCATCATCTCCGATATATTAGTGATATATATATTCTACTTGCATACTATGAAAAATACAAGCTTAGTATAAAATAAATTCTCAAAATTAAAAGGACTTTCACTTATAAAAGCGAAATATAATATTATAAAAATAATTGTTCAAGAATTGGGTGGTTACAATGCCGGAGATTAAGCATATTCTCGTGCCGATCAACGCAACGGATGAATCAATGAAGGCACTGGGATTTGCTGCTGAGCTGGCGAAAATCTACGGTGCGCGTATCTCTTTGCTGCTGGTTACGTATTTTGATGAAAACACGGATAATTCCCGGAGAAACATCAAATCATGGCTGCCTTCACTTTTGACCGGCTCTGTCAGCACGTATACGCAGGCAGTGTTTGAGAAGGCAAAAAAAGAGCTGCCGCCGGATATCCTCGGCAGGGTTGCTGACTGTCATCTCAGCGGATTGCCGCAGATGAAGATTTTGGAGTTTGCAAAATCTGATTGTGCTGATCTAATCATTATGGGATGCCGTCAGCTGAGCTTTTTTGACAGCCTGATAGGAGGCAGCGTCAGCCGCTATATTCTTGAGAAATCCACATGTCCTGTAATAATTGTAAAATAAATTTCTGGAGGGATCTCTTATGGCAGATATTAAACGCATTCTTGTACCGGTAGACGGTTCTGAAACAGCAGATAGATCAGTTGAACGGGCAGTTGAAATGGCTCAAGCATATGGAGCAGATCTGCATATTCTCTATGTTGCCAATATCAACCAGCTGGCAATCAATGCCTGCCTGTCCGATGCTATCTTGGAAGCAGTCAACAAAGCCGGTAATGAAATACTGGAAAAGGCTGCATCGAAAGTTCCGGAGAACATCAATGTCATCACTACTTCGGAAACAGGCTCTCCGTCTGTTACGATCACTGACTTTGCTGATGAAATCAAAGCTGACCTCATCGTCATCGGCAGCCGTGGCCTTGGGCTTGTTAAAGGCGTACTGCTCGGCTCTGTCAGCCAGTATGTAGTAGAACACGCTCCGTGCCCTGTACTCGTTGTAAAATAAATTGAAATCAGAAACTAAAGCTCATGCCCGATATCAGGCATGAGCTTTTTTAATGAGATTATAATCTGCTTCTAATCTAATTTTAGTTTTGAGATGGTATCATAAAAATATAAACCGAAATACAAATAGGCAAGGGAGTGTTTTTCATGAGATATGCTAAAAAAATGACGGCTGCCGTTCTGGCTGGCTGCACGATGTTCGTATTTTCCAATGCTGCTCTGGCAGCACCGCCCAATAATAGCGATTATCCGCCCAGCCGTGTAGAATGTTTTGAGCGCGGAGTGCCTGACGGACAGGCGAGATTTTATAAAGACCGTGAGCAGGTAAGAGCTTATCAGCAGCAGTTTGAAAGTGATTACAGCTGGATGTATGCTGATACCCGCAGGGATGCAGCACATAGCTTTGCTCAGGTAGATAATGCTTTAGCAGATAATAAGATATCTCAGCAGCAGGCGGACAAGCTCAAGAAAAAACTGATTTCCTTCTATAAAGATAGGCAGAAATACGAAGACAATATGCGCAAGCTGGACAAGAGAGAAGCGCGCATCTACCACGACCAGCACAGGCATCATTTCTCTTTGAGGGACAATATCCCTGAGCTGGCAAAGAGCAGCGGCATAGCTGAATCAACGCTGGTTTCTATTCTTAGACCGGAGCGCAGACATCCGCACTTTAAAGGTCAGCAGCAGATGTATGAAGGTCTACAGCAGCTCAGGCAGAAATTGATCGCTGAAGGAAAGATAACGCAGCAGGAAGTGGATGCTATGAGCAGCTATATGCAGTCATTGCACGATAAATACGTGCAGATGGATGCCGATCAAAAGGACGGTTTCATGCAGGACTTCCGTAAGATGAGTGATGAAGAAAAGCTCGCAGATATGTCAGCCGGCACAGGAATATCTACTGAACGTTTAAAAGAGATATTCGAGGCGTTTAGAGATGAGATACGGCAGGATTTGAACGATTGATTTATACAAAAAGCAGGGCATTACGATAAGCCCTGCTTTGTTCATGTTCTGTAATTCGTATTATAAATATCTGAAATAGATGTAGATGCTGGAGATGATGATGGACAGTATCATCAGCGGAAAGGCTATTTTGAGGTAGCCGACGAAAGAGATTTTTTCGCCGTGCTGGCTTGCCATGCCTGCTACTACTACATTGGCACTTGCTCCGATCAAGGTACCGTTGCCGCCGAGGCACGCGCCGAGAGACAGTGCCCACCAGAGTGGTTCGAGATTGGTCATGCCCATAGTGCCCATTTCCTTGATCATAGGGATCAGCGTAGCGACAAACGGGATATTGTCGATGAATGCCGAAGCAATGGCACTGAGCCAGAGGATCAGCATGGTAGAGGCTGTTACGCTGCCTGCCGTGATCTTGATAGCTTCGGCTGCCATAGCCTTGATGACACCCGTTTCTACGAGACCGCCGACGAGCACGAATAAGCCGACGAAGAAGAAGATAGCCAGCCATTCCAGACGGCCGAGGATGCGCACGATAGCTTCTTCATGCGTGCTGATGGTGATGAGCATTAAGAGAGATGCACCGCTTAATGCAACCGTTGCTGATTCCAGTCCGAGCTGGGAATGGAACATGAAGGTGATGATGGTCAGCGCCAGCACGGTTAAGCATTTTGTCAGCAGAGTTTTATTCTTGAGTTCTTTCGTTTCGTCCATCGCCATAACTTTCGTTTGAAGTTCCGGTGTGGTCTTGAGTTTTTTATGATAGATAGCTATTATGAGGCCGATGGTAACGAGGAAGATGACTACACAGATGTCGCCGAGATTTGTTAAAAAGGACATGAAGTCCATTTCCGGCACGGCAGAGCCGATCATGATGTTCGGAGGGTCGCCTATCAGGGTAGCAGTACCGCCGATGTTGGACGACATGATCTGCGCGATCAAAAAGGGCTGTACAGGTACTTTGAGCTGTGAGGTGATGCTGAACGTAACAGGCACAGTCAAAAGCACAGTGGTTACGTTGTCGAGAAATGCTGAGCAGACGGCAGTCAGTGCTGAAAGTGCGAACAGCAGGCTTACGGGATTTGCCTTTACTTTTTTTGCCGCCCAGATGGCGAGATAGTTGAATAGGCCCGTTTCACTCGTTATATTGACCATGATCATCATGCCGGCTAAAAGCCCGATGGTGTTGAAGTCGATATGGCTTACAGCCTGTTCCTGTGATAAGATGCCCAGTACTATCATCAGCATTGCTCCGGATAAGCCGACGACAGTACGCTGGATTTTTTCCGAGATGATCAGTATGTAAGCTATGATGAATATACCGATAGCTATATACGCTGCACTCGTCAACAATAGAATCACTTTCTTTCTGTGGAATAAATATTAAATGTCGTATACATTTAAGGCTAAATCAGTCAGATAATCTTTATAAAATGCTTTTTTGCCGTTTTGAATATAGACGCGCGGCACGCGGCGCGATATCATGCAGGTGATTTCGTAATTGATCGTGCCGAGTTTATCGGCAAGTTCATCAGCCAATATCTGTTGAGAGCCTTGGCAGCCGAACAGCACAACTTCATCTCCGACTTTTACTGAGGGAATATCAGTTACATCGACCATGCACTGGTCCATGCAGATATTGCCTACAACTTTAGCACGCTGACCGTGAATCAATACTTCCGCTTTGCCTGATAAGAGGCGCGTGTAGCCGTCGGCATAGCCAGCCGGAATAGTAGCGATAATGCGCGGTGTCTTGGCTATAAATTTATGACCGTAGCTGATGCCTTCGCCCGGTTCAATGCGCTTTACATGGGTTACGGTGCATTTTAAGCTCATGACAGGCTTTAAGCCCGTGCCTTCAATGCCTACTTCCTTTGAAGGAGCCATGCCGTAGAGAATGATGCCGGCACGCACCATATCCCAGTGGTACTGCGGCAGCTCTAATATAGCTGCGCTGTTGGCACAGTGGTGGATTTTAATCTGCACGCCGCGTGCTGCAAGTTCATCGCAGATCCATTTGAATCTCTTGTACTGTTCATGTGTGAACGTCTTATCCATGCAGTCTGCCAGACAGAAATGCGTAAAGATGCCTTCTAATGCAACATGGGGCAGGCGGCTTATTTTTTCAATCTCATCGACTGATTCAGCCGTGGGCTTGTAGCCGATGCGGTTCATGCCGCTGTCGATAGCTATATCGAATTTCACTGTGGCATTCTGCCGCACTGCTTCATCTGAAAACAGCTTGGCTTCTTCATAGCTGTACATGCAGATATCGACGTTGTAGGCGATTGCCTGCGCTGCGTACTGCGCATCGACATGGCCGAGTACGAAAATGGGCACGGTAATGCCGCTGCGGCGCAGTTCAATAGCTTCATCGAGCCTAGCCACGGCAAAACGGTCAGCACCGTTAGCCAAGAATACTTTAGCCAAAGTAACAGCACCGTGCCCGTAAGCATCTGCCTTGACTACAGCGGCTACTTCTTTGGATTTTGCCATTTTACGGATTAGGCGGATATTTTCAGCTGCTGTATCGAGATTTACTTCCGCCCATAGCGGTTTATCCATGCCTGCCGAGATAGCTTCCATTTATACATTCACTTCCTAGAATTAAAATCGGTAAAGAACAAATCAGGTTTCATACGTGCGCACGCGCAGCTTCAGCCCGTACTGCTCGCAGACTTTGCGGCAAGCGGCTATTTCCTCTGCGCCGATGATGTCAACGACCGTAACGACGACATTGGGAACATACGCTTTGCAGTCGCGTGCAAATTCCAGCATAGCCTGATACGATTTAATGCCAAAGCGGCTGCGCGTAACATCGAGATACTTCTGTGCCGTTGATTCATTGAGGCTGATGGAAATTGTATCGAGCAGACCCTTAAATAAGGAAGCTGTCTTTTTGCGGTATTCTAAATCGCTCAGGCCGTTCGTGTTCATGCGCGTCTTGATATTGGGAAATTTTTCACGGATGAAGCGTAAAATAACCAATAGGTCGTCAAGGCGCATCGTCGGTTCACCGAAGCCGCAGATGACGATTTCCGCTACATGGTCCATAGGCGCGGCAAGTAAAGCCTTTTTCACTTCTTCAATCGAAGGCTCGCCGCCTTTTAGCCACAGGCTGTGATCTTCCTTTAAGTGGCGCAGGCAGAAAGTACAGTTACAGTTGCAGCGGTTCGTCAGATTGACGTACATATTGAACTTTTCCTTAGGGAACATCTTCACTTTTTCGGCAAAGTCGATGTAGCCGTTATTGTGCAGAGTGTATAGAATCAAACTAAAGCCTCACTTTCATATGTTTAAGCTTCCAATATAAATACAGCATAAAGAAATTATAGTCTTTACAAATATAAATTTCAATAAATAATAGCAAAAGCCACAGGAAAAATTACAATCCTGTGGCTTAGCTTCTATATAAATATAAATTCGACAGTTAATCACTGTTCTCCTAGCATGCGTACTTCGGGATAGAGCATCACGCCGTGTGCTGCGTAAACTCTTTTTTGCACTTCGGCGATTAAGTCAAGCACATCCTGAGCTGTTGCGCCGCCGATGTTGACGACGAAGCCGGCGTGTTTTTTCGATACCTGCGCGCCGCCGACGGTGAGTCCCTTAAGACCCGTCTGATCTATCAGGGTTCCGGCAAAGTAGCCTTTAGGGCGTTTAAAGGTGCTGCCTGCACTGGGCAGTTCTAAGGGCTGTTTGCTTTCGCGCCGCTGGGTCAAATCCGCCATGCGGGCGTTGATCTTTTCGCTATCGCCTTTTTTCAGCTGCAATTCTACTTCGAGAATCAAATCGCCGTTGTCTTGAAATACGCTGTGGCGGTAGCCAAAATCGGCTTCTTCATTGTTAAAGTGTTTTAGTTCGCCGTCCGGGCTGACAGCCGTAACGCTTTTTACGACGTTGCGCATTTCGCCGTCGTACGCTCCGGCATCCATGAAGATGCAGCCGCCGATGCTGCCGGGAATGCCGACGGCAAATTCTATGCCGGTCAGGCTTTTGCTGCCTGCAAATTTTGATACGTCCGTCATTGCGGCACCGCATTGTGCCTTGACAACATCTTTCGATTCGTCATAGCTGATTTTGCCGAAGTGTTCATCGCTTAGGTTGAGCACTACGCCGCGTATGCCTTTGTCCATGACGAGCAGGTTGGAGCCTTTGCCCAAAAAAGTAAAGGGAACATTGTATTTTTTTACTGTCTTGACGATACTGATGGCTTCATCGACGGTAGACGGCATCACAAAGCAGTCGGCAGGGCCGCCGATCTGAAAAGTCGTATGGCGGCTCATCGGTTCATCCGTCAGAACGGCATCCGGCGGCAGAAGCTGCTTTAATTCATTTATGCAGTTTGGCATATTCAACAAGTCGTTCATCAAGAAGCCTCCTTGTTAATCCAGATGATCTTTTCCTAGCTGTTTTAAATTGGCAAAATTGAGCTGGCGCATCGCTTCATAGGCAATGACAGCCACGGAATTTGACAAGTTCAAAGAGCGGGACTGGCTGACCATCGGTATGCGGATACAGTCATCCCAATGCTCTTTTAAAATGCTTTCGGGAATACCTGCCGTTTCCTTGCCGAATACCAGCATATCGTCGGGTCCGTACTGCACATCGCTGTAGACGTGAGCTGCCTTCGTCGTGGCAAAGTGAAACTTATGTCCCTTGTACTTTTCCAGCACTTCGTCAAAGTTTTCGTGGTAGTGAATCGTCATCAGATGCCAGTAATCGAGTCCGGCGCGCTTTAAGTGCTTGTCATCAACGGAAAAGCCCAGCGGCTTTACCAGGTGCAGCTCTATGCCGGTATTGGCACAGAGCCTGGAGATATTGCCCGTATTGGCAGGAATTTCCGGTTCAATCAATACTATATGCAATTAGCTCACCTTCAAAGCAGGACTTTATGCGACAGATTGATGCGGCCCTGGCGGTCGATTTCCACGACTTTGACATCCATTTCATCGCCGACTTTGACGACATCTTCCACTTTTTCTACGCGCTTTTTAGCCAGCTGAGAGATGTGGCAGAGACCTTCTTTGCCCGGCAGGATTTCCATGAATGCGCCGAAGTTCATTATGCGAGTAACTTTGCCTTTGTACGTTTCGCCGACTACGACATCGCGCGTCAGGTCTTCGATGATGGCTTGAGCTTTGGCTGCTGACTGAGCATCTACAGCTGTGATGAATACGCTGCCGTCGTCTTCAATATCGATCTGAACGCCTGTTTCGTCGATGATCTTTTTGATCGTCTTGCCGCCCGGTCCGATTACGTCGCGGATTTTATCCACATTTATCTTCATCGAGGTTACGCGAGGAGCGTACGGGGAAAGTTCTTTTCTCGGTTCGCTGATACATTCGAGCATCTTGCCGAGGATGAATTCGCGGCCGCGCTTAGCCTGTGCCAGTGCTGAGGCGAGGATTTCACGGCTGAGGCCGTCAACTTTGATATCCATCTGAATAGCGGTAATGCCGTCAGGCGTGCCTGCTACCTTGAAGTCCATATCGCCGAGCGCATCTTCCATGCCCTGAATGTCCGTCAAAATAGTGTAAGCATCGCCGTCTTTTACAAGACCCATAGCACAGCCGGAAACAGGCTTTTTGATAGGCACGCCGGCATCCATTAAGGATAAAGTGCTGGCGCAGACGCTGCCCATAGAGCTGGAGCCGTTCGATTCGAGTACTTCCGATACGAGGCGCAGCGTGTAGGGAAATTCTGTTTCAGAAGGAATTACCGGCACGAGTGCGCGTTCTGCCAGTGCACCATGGCCGATTTCGCGGCGGCCGGGGCTGCGCATCGGGCGTGCTTCGCCGACGGAGTAGCCGGGGAAATTGTAATGGTGAATGTAGCGTTTCGATTTTTCTACGCCGATACCGTCGATCGTCTGTTCATCGCCGAGTGCGCCGAGCGTCGTGATGTTGAGTATCTGGGTCTGACCGCGCGTGAACAGTGCGCTGCCGTGCGTGCGGGGCAGAAGACCCGTTTCGCAGCTGATAGGACGCACTTCTTCAAGTCCGCGTCCGTCCGGGCGGATTTTTTCATGCGTGATCATGTGGCGAACGATGCCTTTTAAGGTCTTGTATAATACGTAATCGATTTCCATATCCATTTCAGGATACAGTTCGAGGAAATGTTCCTTAGCTTCTTCTTTTACGGCTGCTACGTGTTCATCGCGGCGCAATTTGTCGGCATCGCGTACGGCAGCATTGAGTTTTTCAAAAGTATAGTCGTGAATTTCCTGTACGAGTTCTTCCGGCACTTCAAACAGCTTGGACTGGCGTTTTTCCTTGCCGCACTGAGCCACCATATCGTTCTGGAATTCCACCATGCGCTTGATTTCCTGATGGCCGAACAGTATAGCGTCGAGCACTACATCTTCCGGCAGTTCCTTGGCACCGGCTTCAACCATCATCACAGCGTCATGAGAGCCTGCTACCGTCAGATTGAGATCCGATTTTTCCATCTGAGCAACCGTCGGATTGATGACGAACTGTCCGTCTACGCGGCCTACGCGCACACCGGCAATCGGTCCCATGAACGGGATGTCAGAGATGGACAGAGCGCACGAGGCACCGATCATGCCGGCGATTTCCGGCGGGTTGTCCTGATCTACCGACAGTACAGTCGCTACGATCTGCACATCGTTTCTATAGCCTTCCGGGAACAGCGGGCGGATAGGGCGGTCGATCAAGCGGCTGTGCAAAATACCGGATTCAGCAGGACGGCCTTCACGTTTGATGAAGCCGCCGGGAATCTTGCCCACGGAATACATTTTTTCTTCGTAATCCACGGTCAGCGGGAAGAAGTCAACGCCTTCGCGCGGTTCTAAAGAAGCCGTAGCTGTAACGAGAACTACTGTATCGCCATAACGCACGAGAGCGGCACCATTTGCCTGTTTAGCCATCTTGCCCGTTTCAACGACGAAACTGCGGCCGCCAAGCTCTGTTTTAAAAGTGTACATCAGCAACCTCCTAAATATATAAGTATGTACAAACCCACAGCAGCAATATCTGCCCTGCTCGGCGCATTATGCTGCTATAAACTGCATATACACATTATTGCCTTAAAAATTGGTTATTTTTGCCAAAAGAAAAAGCGGGAAAGGCTCCCGCTTCTTCTAAATTAATTATTTACGGAAATTTAATTT
>CATYZV010000040.1 GCA_958415865.1 uncultured Selenomonadaceae bacterium | reverse complement strand
TTGCACCTTATATCCCTATAGATGAATCTAGGGGCATTACGGTGCTATTGGTAAATCTACAGCCTTATTTTACCACAAAATATTAGAGAAAAACACTATTAAATCCAGATGCTTTGTGCAGGCGGTTCATTATCGCAGAGCCTAATCCTTTAGAGTCTGTGCCTTCGCCCAATATGATATCGACAGCCTTGTCGTCAAAATAGCGCAGTCCTTCGTAGATTTCAGCGGCGATATGATGCAGATCGCCGCGCGCTCCGTAGATGAACACACAGTCTGCCTTGACGGCGGCAGCCGTCTCTTCGCTGACTAGCAGCCCTATCCGCTTGCCTTCAGCTTTATATTGCAATACGGCTTTTGATATCGCGCCCGCCATCTTCGCGCTATCGCCTTCAAATAAGACCATCGGTGCTTTCGGCGCGTAATGCCTGTACTTCATGCCGGGAGCTTTCGGCACGGCATTTTCGCTGACGACCGCTTTGTCCACCTTGACGAGCGGGAATATTTCTTCAAGCATTTCCTTTGTAACGGCACCGGGGCGCAGTATGACCGGCACCTCTTCCGTGCAGTCCACTATCGTCGATTCCACGCCGAATTCACAGGAGCCGTCATCGAGTATCATCTCAATGCGCCCGTGCAGATCATTGTAGACCGCCTGTGCCGTCGTCGGGCTGGGCCGGCCGGAGATATTCGCGCTGGGTCCGGCAATCGGCGTATCGGCAAGGCGTATCAGGCGGCGCATGACATCGTTGTCCGGCATTCTCACTGCCACCGTGTCGAGGCCGCCCGTTACCGACAGCGGCACGGCATCGGCTTTCGGCAGTATTATCGTAACCGGGCCGGGGCAGAAAGCCGTCATTATCTGCTTTGCCATGGGCGTAACCTTCGCCACTACTCTACTTAGCATCTTCTGGTCGCAGATATGCAGTATCAGAGGATTGTCCGACGGCCTGCCTTTTGCCGCGTAAATCTTTTTTGCCGCATCAGCATTGAAGCCGTCGCCGCCCAAGCCGTAGACCGTTTCCGTGGGAAAAGCCACCAGCCCGCCGCGCTTTATGACTTCAGCTGCGCGCTGCAATGCCGCATCCTCCTGTGAGGATACTTTTATCAATTCTGTTTCCATGCTATTACCACCCTGTCGATTCCTGCATAGTCCTTGATTATCTTTATATCATGCCAGCCGTTTTCCTCAGCTATCTTCTGCACTGCCTCTGACTGGTGAATCCCGATTTCTACCGCCATAAAGCCGCCGTCTTTGACGTAAGCTCTGCCTTCTGCGAACAAGCGGCGGTAAAAGCTAAGCCCGTCGCCGCCGTCAGTCAGTGCCGCAATCGGCTCGTACTTTTTCACATCGTCTTCCAGCCCTGCGATATCGCTCTGCGGAATGTAGGGCGGATTTGACACGACGGCATCGAATACTCTGCCGCCCAGCGGCGCAAAGAGATCGCCTTGGAAAAATTCACATCTGTCAGCGGCTTGTAGCCTGTCGGCGTTCTCCCGTGCCACCTTTAAGGCATCAGCGGAGATGTCCACCGTACAGCCTTCAGCCTTGGGCATATTGGCGAGCATGGACAGTATGATCGCGCCGCTGCCCGTGCCGATATCGGCGATTTTGGTCGCGTTGTTTTTGCCCAGCTCAGTTATAGCACTTTCCACGAGAATTTCCGTATCGGGACGCGGTATCAAGGTAGCAGGCGTTACTTTAAACATCAGCCCCATGAATTCCTTTTCGCCGATGATATGCGCCACCGGCACGTGCTGTGCCCTGCGCTTTACGTATTCGCGGAACTGCGCCAATTCCTGCTCCTGCATCGGCTCGTCAAAATGCACGTAGAGGTAAATGCGTTCTTTTTTCAATAGATGGGACAATAGAACTTCCGCATCGAGCCGCGCCGATTCAATGCCCTTCTGCTTGAAAAAATTGACCGTCCAATTTAAAAGGGAACTTATCGTCCAAACTTGTTTCATTCGGTTCACCTCAGCGCATCTGCTTTAATCTTTCAGTTTGATCCGCTGTGATAAGAGCGTTGATCAGCTCGTCTATATCGCCGTTGAGCACGGAATCCAGCCTATGCAGTGTCAAGCCTATGCGGTGGTCCGTAACGCGCCCTTGAGGAAAATTGTAGGTGCGGATGCGCTCGCTGCGGTCTCCGGAGCCGACCTGCCCGCGGCGGTCAGCGGCTATCTCATCGTTCTGCGCCTGCTGTGCCTGTTCCTGCACCTTGGCACGCAATACGCGCATTGCCTTTTCCTTGTTCTTGAGCTGAGATTTTTCGTCCTGGCACTGCACGACGATACCCGTCGGCAGATGCGTTATGCGCACGGCAGTCTCCGTCCTGTTTACGTACTGGCCGCCCGCACCGCTGGCGCAGTAAGTGTCTATGCGCAGCTCATTTGCCTTGATGTCGACTTCCACTTCTTCTACTTCCGGCAGTACCGCCACCGTTACCGCCGAGGTATGTATGCGCCCCGAAGCTTCCGTCTGCGGAACGCGCTGCACGCGGTGAGTGCCGCTTTCGTACTTCAATTTGCTGTAAGCTCCCTGTCCGTTGATGCAGAAAGAAACTTCCTTGAAGCCGCCTAGCTCCGTGGGATTGGCATCGAGGATTTCCACTTTCCAGCCCTTGCTTTCCGCATAGCGCGAATACATGCGGAATAAATCACCGGCAAAGAGTGCCGCTTCTTCACCGCCCACGCCGCCGCGGATTTCCATTATGACATTGCGTTCATCGTTGGGGTCTTTGGGCAGCAATAGAATAGGAAATTCTCCTTCCAGCTCTTCCTTGCGTGCTGAAAATTCCTTGACCTCATCTTCCAGCATATGGCGCATATCGTCGTCTATGTCCTCATTGAACATCTCTTTATCTTCATCAATAGACGCACAAATCTTCTTGTACTCGCGGAACTTCTCTACCAGTTCCGTCATCGCTGAATGTTCGCGGTTGTATTTCTGCCATTTCGCCATGTCGGAGATGACATCAGGGTCGCTGATCAGCGACTCCAGCTCCATGTACTTATCCTCTACTGCCTGCAACTTATTTAGCAATTCTCACACCTCATCATAAATAAAATTATAGCGGCAGGCGCGCAGCTCTTTCAAGCCGCCGCACCTTCCGCTATAGATTGATTTTGAAATAATTATAAACCGATTTTTATGCTTCTGCATTGACGTTGGCAGCAGCCTTTGCCGGAGCAAGCTGCGCCGTCTGATCCGGCACTTTATCGAGATTCAATTCCTTGATCTTTTCCGTATCAGGCAGTTCGACCGCAGCTTTTAACGAGGCTGCCGCCACTTCTATCATCGAATCATCCGGTTCGCGCGTCGTCAGATACTGCAAGTACAGACCCGGCAGCGACATATAATGCGCGAATTTCGACTTGGAACGGCCTGCATAGCGGATTATTTCGTAGGAAATACCTGCTACGACCGGCAGCAGTACCACGCGTGAAACGATGCGTTCCCACAGAGAAGGCCAGCCTAAAAACGAAAATACAAAGATGCTGACGAACATTACAATCAGCAGAAACGATGTGCCGCAGCGCGGATGCAGACGCGAAAACTTCTGCACGTTCTTCGGCGTGAGCTCTACGCCGGCTTCGTAAGCGTGAATCGTCTTGTGCTCTGCTCCGTGGTATTGGAACACGCGCTGTATATCCTTTGCCTGCGATATCAGATAGATGTAGGCGAAGAACACAGCGATGCGCACCACGCCTTCCCACAGGTTCATTATCACGTGATTGTCCGTAGGCAGAATGTTCACTGCCGCCGTCGGAATGATTATGAACAATACGATTGCCGCCAGCAGCGATATGGTCATCGTTATAGCGATGTCCTTATTGGTCAGCTTATCCTTTTCTTCCTCGCCTGCCATCTGTGCCGAATACGTCAGGGATTTAAGCCCCATCACGAGCGATTCGCCCAGAGAAAGCGTGCCGCGGAAAAACGGTTTCTTGAAAATAGGAAATCTGTCAGCGATTGAATTGACAGGCTTCACATCCACTGTTATCTTGCCGGAAGGCTCTCTGACAGCCGTTGCCACGTGCTTGGGACCGCGCATCATGACACCTTCGATGACCGCCTGACCGCCTACCATTACTTTTGCCTGATCACTCATGTTTCAGCCACCTGCCTCTTTCTTGTCGACCTTGCGGTCTGCGCAATAGATTTAATCAGAATAGAAAAAATATATTCATATACAAATGAAGCAGAGCATTTCTGCTCTGCCGCAAATCTCATCTCATTATTTTTTATTGTAGCGTTTATTGAATTTATCAATACGTCCGCCTGCAGCGGTATCACGCTGACGGCCGGTGAAGAACGGATGGCATTTGGAGCAAACGTCTACGCGAAGTTCGCTTTTTACAGAGCCGGTCTTGAAGGTATTGCCGCAGCCGCATACTACAGTTGCTTCTTTATAATCAGGATGGATTCCTTTTTTCATTATATATCGCACCTCGCTTCTTTGAACTTTTACTGATTGATTATATCACACCAAGGCCGCCTATGCAAGTATTTACTAAACTTTTCCGCCCTAATTCTTTTGCCCGCATTATAAATTATGATGGAAAAAGCATTGCTAAGACAACGATTAGAATCTATAATATATTAAGTATGGTACTGCCCGAAAAGCTGTGTTCCATGCCTGACAAGAGAAATATCACCGGGAGCCGCCCTCAACGCTCCCAGAAGGGAATCATCAATATATGAAGAAAAAGAATCAAACCTTACAGCACGTGTGCAGCTTCTGCCACCGCACCATCACCATCCACTCCCAATACGATCTGCCCATATTCGACCCGGATACGGGCTTTGCCATCTGCAAAGACTGCATTAAAGAAATATACGGCTACATCGCCGAACACGAAAAACAAGAATTGAAGACAGCCAACCGCCGCTTTGCCAAGATGCTCGACGGCATTCTAGCCAAAAACAAGCCGCACGTCATCAAGCAGTACCTCGACCAGTACATCATCAATCAGGACCGCGCCAAGAAGATACTGGCCGTCGCCGTCTACAATCACTACAAGCGCATGAAGTACGGCTACAGCCACGACAAGAGAGATATGAACCTCGAAAAATCCAACGTCATAATGCTCGGCCCGTCCGGCTGCGGCAAGACGGCAATGCTCCAGCACTTATCCAAGCTGCTCGACATACCGTTTGCCGTAACCGATGCCTCCAGCCTGACAGAAGCCGGCTTCGTCGGCTCCGATGTGGAAGTGGCAGTGCGCAATCTCTACTACGCCGCTGACCAGGATATAGAAAAGACGCAGCACGGCATCATCTACCTCGATGAATTCGACAAGATAGCCCGCAAGTCCGGCGCGAACAACTCCATCACAGCCGACCCCGGCCATGAAGGCGTACAGCAGGGCCTCCTGAAGATGATCGAAGGCGGTACCGTCGAATTCACCGCCCAGGGACAGCGCAAGCATCCGGAAGCACCGACAACAAAAGTCGACACCACCAATATACTGTTCATCGTCGGCGGCGCATTCGTCGGCATCGAAGACATCATTGCAAAACGCCTCAAGACGGACGGAGCCTCCATCGGCTTTGGCGCGAAAGTACAGAACAAGAATGAAAAGCCGGAATTTAACAAGCTCATCCACCAGGTGCGCCCCGAAGACCTGATTAAATACGGCATCATCCCCGAAATCGTCGGCCGCCTGCCCGTAATCTGCACGCTGGAAGAACTCAGCGAAGACGACCTCCTGAAGATACTGACGGAAACGAAGAACTCCCCGGTCAAGCAGTACCAAGAACTGCTCGCCATGGACAAAGTAAAGCTCGAATTCGACAAAGACGCGCTCTACGCCGTAGCACGCAAAGCGATCGAACGCAAGACAGGCGCGCGCAGCCTGCGCGGCATCTTAGAAGATGTAATGCTCGACATCATGTACGACATCCCCAAATCCTCCGAACCGCGCCGCGTAACCATCACCAAAGAATGTATCGAAAAACACGAACAGCCCAAGATCGAACCGCTGCCCCAAGAAGAAGTACAGCCCGCTGCTATTCCCTCCATCGCTCCTAAGCAGGTAGAAAAAGCAAAATCAAACACTGAACAGACAGCAGCTGAATAATTCAGCCGCATATATGAAAAGCCCCGATACCAATTTCGGTATCAGGGCTTTTTTATGCTATTTTTCAGTCCACACGGGAAAAAATCCACAGCGTTTCCTTGACCGCGGGATTGCCGTCGTTCTTGTTTATCTTCATGATCTGAAGCCGCACCCATTCGCCGTTCAGCTTTTCATAAGTGAATTCCGGAATATTGCCGTCTTTTATCCTCTGCTCCAGATGATTATAATCGGTAATATCCTTGAATCTATCGTAATAAAAAGGCTTTACGAGTTCTCTGGCGTAGAGCAGAAGTGCATCTTTGTACCGGCCGTCGCATTGTGCGAGCATCTCAGCGAAGTACGGCGGAATGTAGATATGGCGTATGCTGTCTGAGGCTAGGTCGACGAAGTACACGCCCATGAAATGTGATGATAAGACTCGCAGAAATTTAGTCATATCGTCTTTTTCCATGATGATCTTTTCCATCTTCTCGTTGAGCGTGCGCATCTGCCCTTTGCCTTTGTTATGCTCGTAATAGCTGCGCTTGTTCTTGAGCATCGTCTGCTCAGCCGCGTTTACCACGTCCTTGACATTTATATGCCTGTCGCGCCACTCTACCCCGATGGATATTTCGTAGTCCAGCAAACGGATATCGGCCTGCGCCTGCCTTATTGCCGCTGTTATATCCTCTCTGCGCTTATTTTTGCAGAGCACGACGAATTCATCGCCGCCGATGCGGTAGATATTAGCGGCATCAAAATAAGAACGCAGTGCCTGAGCTACCTCGCGCAGCATCGTATCGCCTGCCTTGTGCCCGAGATGGTTATTTATCTCGTGCAGGCCGTTGACATCGATGTAGATACAGGCGAATGATTTCATCTCTATCAGCGATAATTCGTACAGCGCGGCGTAATAATTGTTCTGGTTCTTCAGCCCTGTCAGCGTATCGTACTGCGCTTTTCTGACGACGCTGTAATAGCCGTTGTAATTATTTATGCTGCGGAAAATGCCGCCCGCCGCGCTGTTCATAAAGCGAATCTGCGACAGTTTTTTTACGCCGTTGCAGCAGCACAATACGCCTATCATATTGCGGTTGTTATCCCTGATCGGCACGGCTAGCAGCTTTGACAGCTTATATCCATTCAAATGTGGCAGTGAAAAATCGTCTTTATCAGCTTTTACATCGTAAAGTATGCGGTTTCTTCCGCTCGTGCTCAGTACGCTGTACACCTTTTTTGCCAAGGGCTGTATATCGTTCTTCAGGCGGCTGCACTTGTTCTGCCAAAGGCATTTTTCTTCAACTGCATAGTTTTCTTTCAAATAGAAAAACACTTCATCAGCCTGAAAATAATCGGCGATTTTCTGCAGAGCCTCATTGAACGCGCCTGTATCGAGATGCGCTTTTAGCAAAAATGCCTGCCCTGTCAGCACGCAGCGCATCTGCTCGACCTGCTGCTTTAAAATATTCTTTTCATTGATTGTATTTTTTATCACCACCAGCAGATATATAAATAGGCACAGCCCTATGAAATGCAAAAACTGGTGCGGATACTGCTGTATATTGTACGGTAGTGCCACTGAAATTCAACCCCTGATCAACTCACTGCAATAATTTCTCAAAATCTTCGCTCGGCATCGGCTTGGCGAAATAATAGCCCTGAATATTGTCGCAGTTATTATCGCGCAGAAATTCATACTGCTGCTGCGTCTCTACGCCTTCGGCTACTGTGCGCATATTCATGGTGTTGGCTATCTTGATGACGTAGCGTATCATCTGGCGGCCTCTTTCGCTCATGTCGTCGATGAAGCTCTTGTCTATCTTGAGCTTGCTGGCATTGATGTCCTTTACCATGCTGATAGAAGAATAGCCCATGCCGAAATCGTCTATCAACACATCAAATCCTGCCTCGCGCATTTCGCGGACGAGCTGTTCACCCACTTTTAATTCAGCAAACAGAGTGCCTTCCGTGATTTCCAGCTGAATGTACTTCGTTTCGAGATTATACCTGCGAATCATCGCTTTGTAATCTCTTAAAAAATTCGGCAGATAGAGCCTGTTGCGCGACACATTGACGGATATCGGCACTATCTTTCTGCCCTGCCGCTGCCAATAATTCTGATGCGCACATACTATATTAAACATATAGTCGTCAATATCGACGATGGTGCCCATCTCCTCAGCTATAGGAATGAATTTAAACGGCGGTATGACTGTGCCGTCCGGCTTTATCCAGCGAATCAGTGCTTCAGCTCCTGTAAGCTCTTTCGTCTTGGCATCGTACTGCGGCTGAAAATACGGCTTAAACTCGCCGCTTCGCAGTGCTTCGCCTATATCGTCGACGACGCTCTTTTTATGCAGGATTTCCTGCTTCATATAGTCCTTGTAAAAAGCGTAATACTTGTCATATTTGTCCTTGATAGTGCGGCGTGCCATGATAGCGTAATTCTGAATCAAGTCCAAATTCTCGTCCTCTGCGCCGTGCTCGCCGACGATGTAGATGCCCATCGACGGTATTATGCGGAAGGACTTTCTGTCCACGATGCGCAACGAAGTTATCTGCTCAGCAGCCCGGCTGCAAAAAGTCTCCAGATCGCCCAATGTATCGTAGCGCAGCATTATCGAGAATAAATCCGCGTACTTGCGCGCCACAAAGCCTCTGCCCTGCAGGTCATGGTCCAGAATCTTCCAGACTTTTATCAAAATCTCATTGCCCTTTTCATAGCCGAACAGCGTATTGATCAATTTGAAGTTGTCGATGTCGAGTGCGATGATCGCTTTTCTGTCATTGTGGCGGTGCAGCCATTTGTCAGCTTCCTGATGGAATCGTTCATACGAATAGCCCTGCGTCAGGGTATCGATGTTGATGATATCCTTGAGCTTCTTTTGCTGATTGCCCTCGCTGATGAACAGATAGAGGATGAATGCAGCGCACATCGCTATCAAAAAGACGAACAGCAGATACGTCCGGCCCATCAGGGTATCGTACATATTGTCGATGACATCACGCGGTATCAAGGTCAGCAGATAAAGCCCGTCCAGACCTATCGGCTGATAATAGACGTACCGCTTTTCTATATCATCGACTTTCAAAAGCCCCGATTTATTTTCTCTCATGCCCGAATGGAGCCTGTCGTAAAAATCCTGCGCATTCTCATTGAAGCGGAACTGATTTATAAAGATATTGTTGGCATCTTTGTCTATGACTTTGTAAAGAGCACGGTCCACATTCGCGCTGGAAATGACTTTATTGCCGTTCTTGTCGACGATGAGTGAAAAGCCCTGACCTTCAAAGATATCCAGCGTTATGGCACTGCTAAGGTAATCCACTTTGTAGGAAGCGAACAGCACGCCTTTTATGCCGCCGGAACGATCCTTGACCGGCAGGCTGAAGATCAGCTTGTCGTCTATGCGCACGATGGATTCCCTGCCTTTCAGCCCGTCTAGGAAAAACGGCTGATTCTGCAGCTTCAGCTTGACCGGCTTGTCGTTGTTGCCCAGATGGTCTATCATGTCGACAGTGCCGTCGGCGTAGATAAGCCCTACCCGGTCAAAAAAGTCGTACTGAAACATCCTCTCCAGCAGTGCCCTGCTGTCGCCTGAGTATATATCGTCCGATGTCTCGATGGTATCTGCTATATGGCGCAGCCGCAGCTGCTTGTCCACCAACTCACCGTGCACGACGGCACCGTTGTAATGAGCTGTTTCTACAAGGCGGCTGACGGCTGCTTCTTTAAGGTATTCATTGATGTAGTTTGAATAGATGCTCAGTCCCAAGCAGACGATGCAAAGTCTTCTATCGAGGCGTATCAGAATTGGCGCGAAAAATGTTTTTGC
>CATYZV010000039.1 GCA_958415865.1 uncultured Selenomonadaceae bacterium | reverse complement strand
GAGATTGTAGCGAAACATCTAGTATAGATACATTTGTCTATATTTTTAGTAGCAGAGTACCTATGATTGAATTACCGAGCATACATCAATTAGAAAATTTCATTATCTACAGCAGAGTAAAAGATATTTCGGTAGCAGCCAAAGAAGCAAACATCACGCAGTCCACCTTCAGCTTTCAGATGAAGAAGCTGGAAGAGCTTGTGGGTGTGCAGCTGATAAATTTCAGCAGCAGCGGCAGTGAGCTAACAGCCGAAGGAAAGCTCTTTCTGCCCCGCGCCGAAAAAATAGTGGCAGAATTGTCCTCTGCTGTCAAGGATATGCGAAGGCTGACCGGCGGCGAAGATGTGCATCTGGCCATAGGTGCACCGATGTCATTGGGCGACATCCTTATGAACCAGCACATCACCTATTTTAAAAAGTACAATGCCAATATCAAGATCAATATCTACAACCTTGAATCGAAAGAACTATTGCACCGCCTCAAAGAAGGCAGCCTCGACATCGTGTCCATATTCTCGCTCGATATATCGAGTGAAAATCTCGCAGGATTTGAAAAGCAGCGTTTCTGCGATGAACACATGGTCTATTACGCGCCCAATATTGAATTCGGCGGCAATACCGTGAACATCGAGGAAATCTGCAGCTATCCGCTGGTGCAGTATTCGCCGTATTACCTGATGCACGCGACCATCAACAATTACTTTGCGCAGTACAATTACACACCGGAAACGGAGGCTTGGTTCTCCACGCCGTATTCCATAATTCACTACTGCCAGCAGAACCGCGTAGGTGCGCTGCTCTCTCAGCGGCTCGTCAACAATCTCGGCTTTTACGACGGCTATTACGATATCGAGCCGGATTTCAAAGTGCAGTGCCATCTGCTCTACAAAAAGACGAATCCGAATTACAAGTTCATCAAGATCTTCATCAATTACGTCAACAGCATCTATAAATGAGCTAAAAGCTGTGAATCTGAAAATGATTCACAGCTTTTTTAGTTATAATACAGCATCTAAAAGCTGCTTTGTATATTCACTTTTAGGATGGTTAATGACTTCATCAGACGTGCCCGACTCTGCCACTGTGCCGCTGTGCATTACTATTATCTTATCGCATAAGGACTGAGCCACAGCGAGATTGTGGCAGACGAACAGTATCGCCATGCCGCGCTCGCGCTTTAATCTTTCTAGCAGAAAAATCATCTGCGCCTGCGCTGTAACGTCCAATGCACTCGTCGCTTCATCGCATAGCAGCAGCTTCGGCTCTGCCGTCAAGGCACGGGCTATGGCTGCCCGCTGGCACTGACCGCCGCTGACCTCGTGCGGATAGCGGCTTATAAACTCAGGCGGCAGGCTGCACTGCTCTAATAGATTTTTTACAAGCTCAGTGCGCTCTGATTTTTTTATGCCCAGATTGCGCAAGTGTTCACTTATGCTGCTGCCTAAAGTCAGCCGCGGATCAAACGATGCAGCAGGAGATTGAAACACCATCTGCATATCCTTGTAGACTTCACGCTGCGCGTGTCCGTGGGCATGGGTGATGTCTTTGCCGCCGAAGATAATTCTGCCTGCATCCACAGATGTAAAACCTGCTATTGCCTTGATGAGCGTCGTCTTGCCTGAGCCGGATCTGCCGACTATGGCAACAGCTTCGCCGGGGCGGACAGCGCAGCTCACATCGTCTAGCACTGTCTGCACGGTACCATTGTCCAATTTAAAACGCTTTGTCAAATGTTCTACTTGCAGCATGGGCATTTTCTCCTCAATTTCGGCGCAGCATCTAATAGCAGTTTCGTATAATCAGACTGCGGATTATGCAGAACCTCTTCCGCCGCGCCGTATTCTACCGCCTGTCCGCCGCGCATTACGAGCACGAAATCCGCCATGTATTCTGCTACGCCCATATCGTGCGTTACTATGACAGCCGCTGTATCGTATGCAGCGGATAACTGCTTTATTTCATCTAGCACCTGCTTTTGAGCGCAGACATCGAGCGCGCTGGTAGGCTCATCCGCCAATAAAAGCTCCGGCTTCATCAGCATTGCTCCTGCCACCGCGGCGCGCTGGTTCATGCCGCCCGACAGTTCAAACGGATAGCTGTCCCAGACCCTAGCTCCGTCTTCCAAGCCGATTTTATGAAATAGAGCAAGTGCATTTTCCCTTGCCTCAGCTTTGTTCCATTTCATATGGATAGCCAGAGATTCGTATATCTGGCTGCCGATCGTGCGCATGGGACAGAAGGAAGCTGCGGCATCTTGAAAGATCATGGCGATATGCCTGCCGTACAATTTCTGCCTATCGCTTTTTTTCATTTCAATTAAATCAATGCCGTTGAAAATAATACTGCCCTTTACGATAGTGCCATCCTCACCTAAAAGGTTCATTGCCGCCTTTAGCAGAGTGCTCTTGCCGCTGCCCGATTCGCCGACTATGCAGAGCACTTTCCCTTTTGCCAGCGAAAAAGATATATCCTGCACCACAGCGCGTCCGTCATAGCAGACTTCTAAATTTTTATAGGAAATAACCTCCGGCATAAATATCCCCTTACTCCTTGTCGAGATCGGCAGTTATTTCATAGAAATCGCAGGGATGCGCGACGAGGCCTTTGACGTTCGCTTTGGCTATCATGCTCATGCGCAGGTGCGAAGCAAATACATAGGCGTTGTCATCTAAAATAGTCTGCTGCATCTGCACAGCCAGAGAACTTCTTTCGTTCACGTCGAAAGTCTGCGACATCTGCTTGGCCAGTGCTTCCAATTTATCGCTGTGGTAATGGCCGACATTGCTGTCGGAGGAATCGAGCGTGCAGTAAGTGAAGAAGTACTCAGGATCGCCCGTCGGCGCGGTTACCATCGCGCTGGCATAGACATCCCAAGCCGAAGCATCTGCCCTTATCTTATTGTGGTCGGCGGTGCTGTTGACCTGCACTTCCATGCCGATGTCCTTTAGCGTGGACTGCACCGATTCAGCTAAAAGCGGCAGTTCCTGGCGGCTCGGATAAGTCAGCCAGCGGATGATGAGCTTTTTGCCGTCCTTTTCGCGTATGCCGTCGCCGTCAGTGTCTTTCCATCCGGCATTTTCCAGCACCTGCTTTGCGCCTTCCGGGTCATAGCTTTGAGTATGCACAGCATTGCCGCCGAAGGAAAATGTATCGGGATAAACGCCGACAGCCGGATAGCCGTTGCCGTGCAGCAGCGTATCGACAAAGCCTTTTTTGTCAATGCCCATGGCAATCGCCTTGCGCACGGCGGCATCCTGCGTTATAGGGCTTTTAAAATTCATCCAGGCAAAAAATGCACGGCTAGTCGGTGTACTGCTGAATGTGTATTTATCGTTTTGAAATAGCGAATAGCTAGCGTAGGGCATACCGTAAGCAGCGTCAATTTCGCCCGACTGCAGTGCCATCGTAAGCGTATCGCCGTCAGAAATGGTGCGCACCGTTATCTTGTCGAGCTTCGGCGTGCCATTCCAGTAATTTTCATTTTTGACGAGATTCAAATGGTCTCCCGATACGAGTTCCGTAACTTTATACGGGCCGGTGCCCACCACAATGCCTTCCGGTGAAATGCCTGCCTGCATATCTATGACGCAGCCGTAAGGATCAGACAGGTAATTGGGCAGCGTAGGTACAGGTACTTCCGTCTTTATCGTCAGCACATTGCCGTCCGCCTCTATAGAAGCGATATGCAGATCACCTGCGGCACGCTTATGCACTGAAATCAGATGTTCTAAGGATTCTTTTACCGCTTGAGCATCGACCGCACGTCCGTTGGAGAATTTCACATTATCTTTTAAAGTTATTTTCCAAGTAGTCGGGTCTATATTTTCATAGCTCTGCGCTATCCACGGTTCTATCTCCATCTTGTCGGAATAGCGGAACAGCGTTTCACCCACGCCGTAGCGGATAGCAGCCCAGCCGCTGTTATCGTTGTGCGGATTGACATCCGGCTCGTTATTCTCCGGATTGAAAGTCGTATCACCCAATACGAAAGTCTTTTCACCTGATGAAGAAGTATCTGACGCGGATTTATCACTGCCGCAGCCCATTATCAGACTTAAAGACAGAATCATAATGACGAGCATCCATAATTTTCGGTTCATAAATACCTTCCTTTCTATATAAATATCTAAATATCACATTTTTTATTTTTTCGCTATCAGTATATAAACTTTGCCAAATTACATATCATTTTATTTTGGGTCTAAATAATCCCTTAAGGCATCGCCCCATAGATTGAAAATCGTAACGGTGATGAAGATAGCAACGCCGGGGGCAAATACAGTCCAAGGATACGTCTGGAGCATGCTCCTGCCCACGCTCATCATGCTGCCCCATTCTGCCGTCGGAGGCTTTGCGCCCAGCCCCAGAAATGACAGTGCCGCAATCTCCATCATCATCGTGCCGATATCGAGCACTGCCGTAACGAGCATTGTTCCGGATATATTGGGCAGTATATGGCGGTATACTATCTGAAAGGGCGAACTGCCTGCCATCTTCGCCGCAAAGATGAAATCCTGCTGCACCAGTGCCAGTGTCCGGCTGCGCGCAAGGCGGGCGTACTTGGGCCAGCTGATAGCCGCCAGTGCCAATACAGCATTTTGCACGCCGCCGTTTAATACAGCCGCCACGGCAAGTGCAAAGACCAGCCCCGGAAAGGCAAGGCATATATCGCTAAAACGCATCAGCAGTTCATCCAGCCTGCCGCCGCGATAGCCGCAGCAGATGCCGATTGCCGTGCCGATGAGCGATATTATCGCCACCAATGATAATGTAGCAAAAATGCTGACCTGTGCCCCCATTATGACGCGCGACAGCATATCGCGTCCGTAGCGGTCAGTGCCCAGCAGATGCTCCGCATTCGGAGCCTGCAGTGCGGCACTTAGATTCTGCTGATTGGGGTCGTAAGGGCAGAGATAGGCTGCAAACAGAGCGAGCAGTATCAAAATAGCAGCAAGCAGGCTGAAGATGATGACGCGCATTTTAGCATAGTGCTTCACCTGCTATCCCTCCTCAGCCTGATGCGCGGGTCTAAAAAGCGGTACGATATATCGGCAGCCAGATTCACGGCGACGTAGATGACAGCCATCCAGACCACATACGCCTGAATGACAGGATAATCGCGCGTGCTGATAGCATCGACTGCCATCTTGCCCACGCCGTCCCACATGAATATAGCTTCCACTATAGCAGTGCCGCCCAAGAGACTGCCTATCGACAGAGCCAATAATGTAACGAGCGTTACGAGGCAGGCGCGCAGAACGCTTTTAGTCAATATAAGGCGAAACGGAATGCCGCGCGCTTTTGCTCCCTGCACGTAATCTGCATTAAGCTCCTCCAGCACCGCAGAGCGCACTTGACGCAGGTACTTTGCCGACATAGCGATGGCGAGCGTCATAGTCGGCAGAAAGACATTCGTGAGGCTCACTTCACTTGCGATGACGGGAAATACCGCCAGCTTTATCGCCAATACGTACATTAAGACGAGTGCCACGAAGAAATTCGGCATACTGTTGCCGCAGAAGCTCAAAAAGCGGATTAGATAATCGACGAATTTATTTTTATTCAAAGCTGCTATTATGCCCAGCGGCACGGAGATAATCACCGTCAACACCACTGAAGATACGGTCAAAAGCAGTGTCGCCGGCAATTTTGACATGAATAGAGAAAATACATCCTTGCCCGAAACGTAGCTTTTTCCCATATCACCCGTCAGAATAGCCCCCAGCCATGAAGCGTACTGCACTATAAACGGCCTGTCCAGCCCCAGACGCTCCTGCTCTGCCTTTATGACTTCCTGCGAAACGGCAATGCCGCTGTTATCGTACTTCTGCACGACAGCATCACTTCCGGCTATGCGCATCATGCCGAATGACAGCAGCGTTATTCCCAATAATATCGGAATTAGCTGCCATAGCCGCCGCAAAATATATTTTTTCATGACTTACTTTTCCGCCGTCAGCAGAAATACCGGCATAGGATTGTAAAACTCATCGTGCTTCCAGTAAATGCGGCTGCCAGCCTGCATATCCGCGCCCACTTTGGCAAAGCCGAGGTCGATGAGCTGCTTCATATCCCAAATCGGCCTGTCCGTGCTGCTGATATCAAGCTCTGCCTTTATCGCATCACATTCATTCAGCGTATCCGTGCCCAATTTATTATGAGCGTGCTGCTTAGGCAAGAGCTTTGCTTCTTCCACCAGATGTTCCTTGCCGTAATCAGCATCGAAATTGAGCAGAACACCGCCTTTTTTCAGCACGCGCTGCCATTCCGTATACGCCTTTAGCGGATCGGGCAGCGTCCAAGTCAGATTGCGCGTCAATACCACATCAAACGTTTCATCAGCATAATCGAGATTTTCCGCGTCCATCACCTTAAATACGGCAGAGCTGCCTTCCACGCGAGCCAGCGAATTTGCTTCATCTATCATACTATGTGTCAAATCAATGCCTTCTGCCTTATAGCCTTCCTTTGCCAGCAGCAGCGGAAAAAAGCCCGTTCCCGTGCCGATGTCCAAAATGCGGCAATGTTCCTTGTCCTGCGGCAGATACGGCATTATTTCCCGCAGCCACAAATCCGCCATATAACTGTGCAGCTCACTGTATCGCTGACGCGCAAAATCACCGCTGCGCTGCGTCCAGTAATCGACAATTCTGCCCTTTATATTTCTATCGTAAATCTGCTCACTCATCCAATATCCCTTTCCTTCTATCTCTATATCCTATTAATACACTTATTCTTTTTAGTATAATAAAGCAACAACCATTCCACAAGCTCCCACAGGGGATATAATTTGAAGCCTCAGCCAATCATTGGTATAATATAGAAAATAATCACTGCAAAAGGACGGATATACAATATGCGAGAATTTACGAAACTGACAATCACGCCAAAAGGCGAGCGTTCCCTGCGCCACGGTCATCCCTGGGTATTCAGCGATGAAATCACCAAAGTAGACGGACAGTATGCAAACGGCGACCTCGTAGACGTGCTGACAAACAAAGGCAAATACCTCGGCACAGGCTTTATCAACGACAATTCCAAAATCCGCGTGCGCGTCATCTCCACCAACGCCAACGACAGATTTGACGAAGCCTTCTGGCAGCGGCGCGTGCGCTACGCCATCGACTACCGCCGCCAGGTCATGGGCGACGACTTCAACAGCTGCCGCCTGATCTTCGGCGAAGCCGACAGCTTCCCCGGGCTTACCATCGACCGCTTTGAAGACGTGCTCGTCGCCCAAGTCCTCTCCCTAGGCATCGAACAGCGCAAAGAAATCATCTTCAACGCCGTCATCGAAATTATGCGCGAATACGGACAGGAGATAAACTGCCTCTACGAACGCAACGATGTCAAAATACGCAAACTCGAAGGCATGGAAGAATACAAAGGCTTCTTTGCCAGCCCTCTGCTCGACCCGGCAAAACAGCACACGACGCTGATAATCACTGAAAACGGCATCAAATACAATGTCGACGTAGAAAACGGCCAAAAAACAGGCTTCTTCCTCGACCAGAAATACAACCGCCGCGCCGTATCCCATCTGGCACACGGCCGCCACGTACTCGACTGCTTCACCCACACAGGAGCCTTCGCATTAAACGCCGCCCAAGGCAAAGCAGCCTCCGTTACAGCTGTCGACATCTCCCAAGAAGCCGTCGACATGACGAACAAAAACATAGCCTTAAACGGCTACAGCGAAAACACCAAGGCCATCAAAGCCGACGTGTTCAGCCTGCTGACGAAACTGATCGAAGAAAAAAACAAAGACTACGACTTCATCATCCTCGACCCGCCCGCCTTCACCAAATCACACAACACCGTTACCAACGCCTTCCGCGGCTACAAAGACATAAACCTGCGCGCCATGAAACTCCTGCCGCGCGGCGGCTACCTTGCCACCTGCTCCTGCTCCCACTTCATGAAAGAAGAACTCTTCCTCAAAATGCTCAACGATGCCGCCTCAGATGCCAAAGTTACCCTGCGCCAGATAGAAGCCCGTCAGCAGTCGCCCGACCATCCTATCGTATTCGGCATACCGGAAACCTACTATTTAAAATTCTACCTGTTCCAAATCGTATAAATAAAGTTTGACATACAAAAAGAGAGTTAAAGCCTTGAGCCTTAACTCTCTTTTTGCTATAAAGCTGCTAATCAGGTTTTTCACCGCACAAAAGCAGCTATAATATAAAATTTTTATTTCTCGTCAATCATTTATGGCGCGGATTGTGCACCATGCGGTCGCGGCGAGCCTGGTTCCAGGTGCCGTGCAGGTGTTCTTGGTTCTCGATCATCGGCACATCGCTCGTGCCGCCTGTCTGCACTACATCGAGGAAGAATTCTGTGCCGCTGACTACCACGCGGTAGCGTTTAGGCTGCATCATCTATATCAAACCTTTCTATACGTCGAATAGTCTCGTCTAAATCAGCCGCCGAACATGGCGAGCATCGTACCGGCTGCTACGGCAGTGCCGATTACGCCTGCTACGTTCGGGCCCATAGCGTGCATCAGCAGATAGTTGCTGGGATTTGCTTTCTGTCCTTCAATCTGCGATACACGCGCTGCCATAGGCACAGCCGATACACCGGCAGAGCCGATAAGCGGGTTGATCTTGCCGCCGCTGAGCTTGCACATGAGCTTGCCTAAGAGCACGCCTGCTGCCGTGCCGCCGGCGAATGCCAAGAGGCCAAGCAGGATGATTTCTACAGTCTGGATGCGCAGGAATTTATCAGCAGACATTGTGAGGCCTGTGCCGAGTGCCAAGAAGATAGTTACAATGTTGCAAAGAGCGTTCTGAGCCGTATCGGACAGTCTGTCGGTAACACCTGATTCACGGAATAGATTGCCCAGCATCAGCATGCCGATAAGTGCTGCGATCGGCGGCAGCAGCAGGCTGATGACGATGGTGCACATAATGGGGAATACAATTCGTTCAAATTTGGTAACAGTTCTGAGCTGACCCATTTTTATCTGGCGTTCTTTCTTCGTTGTCAGCAGGCGCATGATAGGCGGCTGAATCAGCGGCACCAGCGACATGTACGAATAAGCTGCTACCGCAATCGCGCCCAGGAGATCAGGTGCTAGTTTTGTCGCCAAGTAAATAGCTGTCGGGCCGTCAGCACCGCCGATGATACCGATGGAAGCTGCTTCCGGTACGGAAAAGCCCAGCACCATCGCACCGCCCAGTGCCACGAACACGCCGAACTGCGCTGCCGCACCAAGCATAAGTGTATTAGGATTTGCAATCAGCGGGCCGAAGTCCGTCATCGCGCCTACACCCAAGAAGATAAGCGGCGGGAAGATTTCCATCTGAATACCTTGACCGATAGCCCACATAACGCCTTCATGGAATCCGTTGTTGGGGAAGTTCGCCAGCACGCAGCCGAAAGCAATCGGCGTTAGCAGCAGCGGTTCATATCCCTTGCCTATCGCCAGATAAAGTAAAATAAGACCTACGATGATCATCGTTATATTGCCCATGTTTATAGCAGCATAGCCGCTGTCAGTCCACACAGACTGTATGGCAACTAAAAAAGCATCCATTAAAATGCCTCCAATCTACTTTTCTACAATTGAAATTAAAATTGAATAGCTCTCACTTATCTCTCCGATTTTTCGTCAGTGGTTCTAAGTAATCAGTTCAATTTCTTGATCGACTTGATTTCAAAATCCTTACAGCCGTACGCCGTCAACGAGGTAACGATGATGGCAGCCAGCGTCTTTTCTGCCATATCGTCTTTCTTCGTAACCGTCGGAGTCGGTTTTGCTGCAGGTCTTGCCGCTGATTTTTTCTTCTTCTTTCTCGTCGGGTCAACTATATGTATCAACCTTATAAATAACCCCAAGACATACAAGACAGCGAACACTATTGTCATGTTAATGGCCATAATCAGTAACGGATTCGGTGCGTCCATATTACTACCACCTTTCTGGTTTTCTAT
>CATYZV010000038.1 GCA_958415865.1 uncultured Selenomonadaceae bacterium | reverse complement strand
GATACAATAAGATAAATAATAATGCAAGGCAAGTATTAAACAATAATCAGTGTTAGACTTATGACAATAAGCACAATGCCTTGAATCCAGCCCATGATTTTGCCGAAGTTTGTTATACTTAGTATATGGTCGCGTACTTTGCCGGCGCAGACGGATACTATTGAGAAGATGATAAATGCCTGCACTCCGAATAACAGTCCTAATAGAGCTATCTGTATGCTGATATTTTGGCTGTTCATGTCGATGAATTGAGGAAAGAAGGCGAGGAAGAAGAGCAGGACTTTGGGGTTTAGGACGTTCATGATAATGCCGCGGCGGTAGAGTTTGAAGCGGGAGGCGGCTGTATTGTCGTGGTGGAGTTTTAGGCTGCCTGTTTCCCGGAAGGCTCCCCAAGATAAGTATAATAGATAGGCTGCACCGAGATATTTTAAGGTGTAGAGGGCGATGGGCGTGCTTTGAATCAGTGCAGCTACGCCGAAGATTACTAGAGAGGTGTGGAAAATTAGGCCGCTGCACAGTCCGGCGGCGAGACTGATGCCGCTTTTGGATCCGTCGGAGAGGCTTTTGGTGAGCAGGTACATGATGTCAGGGCCGGGGGCGATTGTCAGTATGATGGATGCTGTTATAAAGTATAGTATGGTAGATAATTCCATTGGATAAAAAAGCTCCTTGTTATGAGAAACCGCACCTAAATGAGCTTAGGTGCGGTTTGAATTTTATTGTGCTGATAGGGATTAGCGGGTTGCAACGACTTTTGCATTTTCCATGAGCTTGAAGCCTGCTTTGGTGAAGAAGCCTGCGTGGAAGTCATCGGGCGCGATGGAGTAGACGAACGGATAGTCTTTGTAGATTTCCTGAATCTGCTTGAGGAGTTCGTCGTTGATGCCTTTGCCGCGGTAGGCGGGGGCTACGGTCATTAGGCGGACGTAGGCGGAGAGTGCGCCGTCGTCTAGGGCTGTGATGAGTGCGGCGAGTTTGTCGCTGTCTTTGTCCCAAGCGGTGATGACTGTGCTTGAGTTTGTTACTGCGCGGACGAGGTCATCGCCGTATTTGGCATCGGGGCTGTCTGCTTCGGTGAAGAAGTCGAGCAGTGTTTTTGCGGGGATGTTTTTGTCTTGGCTGTAAGTTATATTCATTTGGTATCACCTTTCTGTGCTTTTTGCATTTGAATTGATTCTTTTAAGAGATCTTTGAGCCCGGCTTTTTTGGTCAGTGTGTAGGAAGCGTCGCTGGCTAGTGCCGGGAGCATTCCGGCGGTGGATATGGTGTCAAGATACTGCTGTGTATTGGACAGGATGACGAATTTGTCGAGTGGTCTGTAGTATGCCCAGAGTTTTAGGCGGATGTAGCTTTGCAGGAGAGGTCCTTCGCCGCGCCGCATCCAGCCGTAGTAATAGTGCTGGTACATGGCGGGTATGCTGTAACCGACGATGACATCGGCATCCAATAAATCGGCAGCGTGTTTCAGTGTTTCTTTGTTTTGATTATAGGCGAAGCCTGATTCTGCCATTGCATCCATGACGGGGCTGCCTTCGAGGTAGACTACCTGCTGAAGTGTTTTGTTCAAGGACAGGTTCATCTGTCTGGTGAGGTCGCGGTAGAGTTGCGTCTGTACATTGTTGTAGCCGCTGGCTATTATGGGCATTATGGCGACTTTTATAGGCTGGGCAGTCGCGTATTCAGCTGTGTCTGATGCCGGTATTTCTGCAGCTGACGGATCTGCTGGCTGCTGTGCCATTGCGCTGCCGGAGGTCAGGAGCATTAACAGGCATATCAGTATGCAGAGTTTTTTCAACTGTATTCACTTCCTTTGGATTTTGAGCCGAAAATCTTCATAGGTAAATTATAGCGCATTTTGGGGCAGATATATATAATTTTTTTCAGTTATGGTATAATTAAGATACAATTTTGAAAACGCATTTTGTTGTAGGGAGAGGGAATCTGTGAAAATTTTAGCCAGACAATTGACCGTTGACATGTATGACTGCAAAAATAAAGATTTAAGCAATTATACTGAACTCAGGGATTCTTTGGATATAGCGATGAATATGGCGGGCTTTACGCCTATTGAAGTGAGGGCGCAGCTCTGGAATCAGGATGAAGCTGTAGTTTTTATTTTAATGCAGGAAGGTCATGCTGTCGTGCGCACGTATCCACAGCTCAAATACGTGGCAAGCGATATTTTCATCTGCCAGGAAGACGGCAAGCCGGAGAAGGCTGCGAGTGCTCTGCGCCGCATTATGAAGCCGGAGAAGATACGCATGACTTATTTAAAGCGCGGTGATTTCGGCACGGTGAAGGATATGAAGCCGCATATCAAGATCCGCTTTGCTCCGCTCCGCCCGCTGCGCAGTATCAAGAACAAGAGCGCGAAGGTGATCAAGACGGTGGCGCGCAAAATAAAATTGTGATTTGAATAAAGGGACGACTTCTTTTATTGGTAAGAAGTTGTCCCTTATTTTATTTTATGTTATTGAATATCTGCATACTCCGCTTTAATATGCCGTGGGTGTAGGCTATGACCATGCCATAATTGCTCATGGGTATGTGCTGTGCTTGAGCCGTTTGCAGGCGAAAGCGCATTTCGCGTTCGTTGAGCATGCAGGCTCCGCAGTGGACGATCATTTTATACGGTGATAAATCCTGCGGAAATTCACCGCCGGAAGTAAAGGAAAATTTAGGTTCGGCTTTGGTGTAGTGCCTGATCCAGCCGGGCAGCTTTACTGTGCCGATGTCGTCGCACTGGCGGTGATGGGTACAGCCCTCGGAGATCAGGATATTATCTTTGTCGGTGATGGTATCGAGTGTCTTTACTGCGGCGAGCTGTTTTTCTAGGCTGCCTTTGTAGCGGGCAAATAGTATGGAGAATGATGTAAGAGGTATATCCTCCGGTACGATTTTATTGACTGTGCCGAAAGCTTGGCTGTCGGTGATTACGAGTGCGGGTTTGTGCTTTAAATTGTCCAGCGTGCTTTTTAAATTTACGTCCTGAGTCATCACAGCTGATGCTCCGATGTCCAATAGTTCGCGTATCACCTGCTGCTGAGGCAGTATCAATCTGCCTTTAGGAGCCGCTTTGTCAATGGGAATGACGAGTACAGCCGTTTCGCCGGGATTGACTAAGTCTTTTAGAATGTATTTTTCCGGCGTGCTCTTGACGAGGCGGGCAAGTTTTTCTTTCAGCTCGAAGATACCCTTGCCTGTTAGTGCGCTGACGAGTATTGTATTTTTATCCGGAGTAATCGAATCGGTCAGCAGATCAGCTTTATTTAGAGCGATTATAAAGGGCAGATTGCGCTGTCGGAGCATTTGGAGGATTTCCTGCTCTGTATCTGTAAAGCCTGATGCGGCAAATTGTACGGCATCAGCGACGAGTACGGCAATATCAGCTTTGCGCATAATCTGCATCGTCTTTTCTATGCGCAGTGTGCCGAGCGTGCCGCTGTCGTCAAGGCCGGGCGTGTCGATGATGGTAACGGGACCGAGCGGCAGCAGTTCCATCGACTTTACTACCGGGTCGGTCGTCGTGCCTTTTACTGCTGAGACGACGGCGATGTTCTGTCCGGTAACGGCGTTCATCACGCTGGACTTGCCGGCGTTGCGCACGCCGAAAAAGGCGATGTGGACTCGGCTGGCGGACGGTGTCTGATTCATATCCATAAGGCAAGCACCTCTTTAGATAGTGTAAAAAAATAATTAGAAGCGGAAATCTCTTTGTCCCTGTTCAATCAAGTGCAGCTGCTTTTCGACGATGGCGCGGACTTTTTCGCTCTTTATCTGCGGCAGCTGGCTGTGTATCAGGTCAATGCCTGTCTGCTTGGTGTCAGCAGAAGCGTAGTCGCAGAGGTATTCTTTGAGCGTCATCAGGGCATTGGGCAGGCAGCAGTTGGATATCTGGCCGCTCTTGCAAAGTGCCATGAAGCGGTCGCCGACGCGGCCGGCGCGGTAGCAGGCCGTGCAGAAGCTGGGGACAAAGCCGAGTTTCATCAGCCAGTTTACTACTTTGTCGAGCGTGCGGTTGTCGCTGACATCAAACTGCTTAGAATTATCGTCGTCCTCTTCTTCTTCAGCATAGCCGCCGACGCTGGTGCGTGAGCCGCCGCTTATCTGGGAGATGCCGAGCTGCAGGACTTTTTCGCGGCATTTCTGGCTTTCGCGCGTCGATACGATCATGCCGGTGTAAGGAACTGCGACGCGGATACATGCCACTATCTTGGCAAAGGTATCATCGTCGATGCCGTTGTCGAATGTGGACGGGTCGATATCGTCGGCGCGGCGGATGCGCGGCACGCTGATGGTATGCGGGCCTACGCCGAAACGCGCTTCAAGGTGTTCAGCGTGCATTAGTAGACCTGCAAATTCATAGCGGTATTTTTCCAGCCCGAATAATACACCGCAGCCTACGTCGTCAATGCCGCCTTCCATAGCGCGGTCCATTGCTTCGGTGTGGTAAGCGTAATCGTGTTTCGGTCCGGTGGGATGGAGCTGTTCATAACTTTCCTTGTGGTACGTTTCCTGGAATAAAATATAAGTGCCGATGCCGGCTTCTTTTAGTTTTTTATAATTTTCTACCGTGGTGGCGGCGATGTTGACGTTTACGCGGCGGATAGCACCGTTTTTGTGCTTGATGCTGTAGATGGTCTTGATGCTGTCGAGCACGTATTCAATAGGATTGTGCAGCGGGTCTTCACCTGTTTCCAAGGCTAGGCGTTTATGCCCCATGTCCTGAAGGGCGATGACTTCGCGCTTTATTTCTTCTTGAGTCAGTTTTTTGCGCGAAATATGTTTATTCTTGGCGTGGTAAGGGCAGTAGACACAGCCGTTGACGCAGTAATTTGAGAGGTAGAGCGGCGCGAACAAGACGATTCTGTCGCCGTAGAAATCATCTTTGATTTTCTTCGCCAGCTTAAAGATCTCTTCGTTTAATTCGGGAATATCGCAGGCGAGCAGCACGGAGGCTTCGCGGTGGCTTAGACCTTTTTCTTTTTTCGCTTTGTCGAGGATTTGGCGTATCAAGGATTCATTATGAGCATTTTCATCAGCGTATGCCAAGGAGGCGAGTATTTCATCATGGTTGATGAATTCTTCTGCCTTGGCAGATTTGGGATCGTATTTTATCGTCAATTTTATCAGCTTCTTTCTAAAGTAAACAGGCCGCCGCAGATTGGAGTAAATGCGTTTAGCTGCATCTGCTGATCGGCCTGTTAATTTATCTTATTTAATAATCAATCGTCGAAATCGAACATCTCGCCTCTGGCATGGTAATGCGTGTGCAGCAGTTCATGTGCTGTGTGGCTGCCGGGTTTTTCGAGAAATTCGCTGTAGAGTTTCTTGAGGTAAGGATTTTCATGCGACTTGCGGTATTTGGAATTCTTGTCGATCTTGTAGAGAGAGTCCATGCGTTTTTTGTTGACTGCCATCGTCGTGCTCACAGGCTGTCCGCCGCCGCCGAGGCAGCCGCCGGGGCATGCCATGACTTCGATAAAGTCGTATTTGCAGCTGCCTGCTCTGACTTGATCCATGATGATTTTGGCATTTCTGAGCGTGTGGACTACTGCGATGCGGACTTTTTTGCCTTCGATATTTATTTCAGACTCTTTAATGCCGTCGAAGCCGCGCACCGGTGCGTATTCGATATTCGGCATTTCCTTGCCGGTCATCCATTCATACGTCGTGCGCAGAGCAGCTTCCATTACGCCGCCGGTCGCACCGAAGATCGCACCTGCACCGGTAGCAAGTCCCATTGGATTGTCAAATTCTCCTTCCGGCAGGTTGTTGAAGTCGATGCCGATGTATTTGATCAGCTTTATCAAGCCGCGCGTCGTGATGACTGCATCCGTATCCTGATAGCCGTCGCGTCCCATTTCCGGGCGGGTGATTTCGTATTTCTTGGCTATGCAGGGCATGATGGCAACGGTGAATACATCCTTCGGATTGAGATTTTCCTGTTTGGCGTAATGTGTCTTGGTAACAGCCGAGAATATCTGCATCGGCGATTTTGTCGTGGACAGATGATCAAGCAGGTCGGGATAATGCTTTTCCATGTAATTGACCCAGCCGGGACAGCAGGATGTAGTCATCGGCATCTTGGCACCGCCTTTGATGCGTTCGATCAATTCGTTGGCTTCTTCCGTAATGGTGAGGTCTGCACCGTAATTCGTGTCGAATACTTTGTCAAAGCCGATCATGCGCAGTGCCGTAACCATTTTATTCGTTACGATGCTGCCGCCGGGCAGTCCGAATTCATCGCCGAGTGCCACGCGGACGCTCGGAGCCGTCTGGACGATAACCGTTTTATTCGGGTCGAAAATGGCATCGAGCACGCGTTCTGTATCGTCCTTTTCTACGAGTGCGCCGACCGGGCAGGCAAGGCTGCACTGTCCGCAGAGTACGCATTTCGTCTTGTCGAATTCATCGCCGAACGGTGTCGTAACGTGGATATTCGTGCTGCGTCCGGCAAAGCCTAATGCTTCGATACCCTGTATATCCTTGCAGGCGCGGATACAGCGGCCGCATTTAATGCACTTTTCCGGGTCTTGCAGCAGGCTGGGATTTGCGCTGAGCTTGGGCTGCGGCTTGCTGACGTGCGGAATATGCGGGCGCAGGATGTTAAATCGGCTGCACATCTTCTGCAATTCGCAGTTGTTGTTGCGCGGGCAGGTCAGGCAGTTTTCTTCATGGTCTGCCATTATGAGCTGCAAGATGCCGCGCTGCGTGTCGCGGACGACCTGCGTGTCAGTGTAGACTTCCATGCCTTCCCAGCATTCTGTAGAGCAGGCAGCGAGCAGCCTTCTGCTGCCGACGACTTCTACCGAGCACAAGCGGCATCTAGCCTTGATCTTCTGGTCGGGATGGTAGCACAGATGCGGAATGTCGATGTGCAGCATCTTCGCCGCCTGCATTATCTTAGTACCCTTTTTTACGCTGACGGGCATATTGTTTATCTTTAAATTTATAAGCTCTTCCATTGGCTCAGTTTCCTCCTGCATGATTATTCTCTTACTTTGAATGTTTCCGGGAATATCTTCATAGCCGATTTCAACGCATTCTGCGCCGTTTCACCGAGACCGCAGAGTGAGGACATCGGCATGACCTTGGCAAATGTGGTCATAGTGCGGAGGTCTTCGCGCGTATGCGTTCCGGCTTTTATCTTGTCGAGGAACATCTTGATATGACGGTTGCCCTCGCGGCACGGCGTACACTGGCCGCAGCTTTCGCGCAGGAAGAAGTCCTGCGTGTAGCGCAGAAAATCAATTACGGAAGTCCGTTCGTCTATGACGAGAATAGAGCCGGAGCCTATGATCAAATCATTCGATTTAAAATCCTCATATGTGTAAGGCATATCGAGCACTCTGTCATCGGAGATATTGCCGGACGCGCCGCCGAATTGAATCAAGCGGATCTTGCGGCCGCCTTGGATGCCGCCTGCCATATCGTAGATGATCTCGCGTATCGTAGTGCCGAAGAAGATTTCATACACGCCGGGCTTATTAACATTACCGCCCACGCTGACGAGCTTCGTGCCGAGCGATTCACCGATGCCGAATTCCATGTAGCGTCTGCCGTTCTTGCGCAGCAGATGAGGCACGATAGAAAGGCTTTCCACGTTGTTCATGCAGGTAGGGCGTGCGAATAGACCGCTCTGTTTCATAAACGGCGGTTTCATGCGAGGCCTGCCCGCCTTGCCTTCCATCGAGCGTATCAATGCCGTGCCTTCGCCGCATACATACGCACCGGCTCCGGTGTAGAGATGAATATCGTAATCCCAGCCGGTGCCGAGAATATTTTTTCCGAGAAAACCGCGTTCCTTAGCTTGTGCGATGGCATTGAGCAGGCGCGAGCGCAGGCGGCTGTATTCAGCACGCATATAGATATAGCCGTCTTCAGCCTTCACCGTATAGCCGGCGATGATGATTGCTTCTATTAAATTAAAAGGATCGTTAGTGATGAGTTCGCGGTCTTTGAAAGTACATGTTTCACCTTCGTCAGCATTGCAGATAACACAGTGATGCGGACGCGGCACCGCACGAGCCTGCGACCACTTACGGCCCATCGGATAAGCAGCACCTCCGCGGCCCTTTATCTTCGCATCAGATAATAAAGTGGCGATATCTTCGCCGTCCATGGTAACAGCCTTTTTAAGAGCTTCAAATCCGCCGATCTTCATATAAGAATCAATGGAAAATACATCGTATTTGCCAAAGTTTTCCGTGATAAATTTTACATTGCTCATATATCTATTCCTCCGCTCAAATAAATTTTTCCAGCAGTAAGCGGATCTTATCTTCGCTGTCCAAGTGGCCGTATACCTGACCGTTGATCTTCACCGCAGGAGCAACATCACAGGCACCGAAGCACGACACCTTTTCCAGCATAAAGCGGCCGTCATACGTTACCGTGCCGAAGTCGATATTAAGCAGCTTTTTCAGCGTATCTATCAAAAAAGCATTATCATTTACCTTGCAGACAACGCTGTCGCAGACTTCGATCGGATACCGTCCGCGCGGTTTATCCGACAGAGCCTCATAAAAAGTAATACAGTCGTAAATCACCGAAACCTTAACATCCGGCAGATGCTCAGTGATGTAATACGCCACAATCTTGGGGATGTAATGCTGCGGAATCTCATTTTGCACATCTATGAGAATGCCGACTATCTGAGTGAAATCATAGTCATGCGCCTGTAAAACAGCGTCGATTTTCTGCTTTAACTCGGCCGTCAGCTCAAATTTGCTGCTGTCTTCAATCATGGTATCAACCTTCCTTTGCTCATTGGCTCATACAATAAAGAGATATATTCTCATTGTTCGCATAATATACACAATTAATGGAGATAATTGCCGTCTCTAAATATAATTTATGAATTAATATCATATTATCATAGTTTTTACTTAAAATAAATAGAGGTACAAAAAAATATCCCCTTGTAATAAGGGGATTGAAATAGAGGTGTATCTACAGTCAGCAGGACTTTTATTCCAAGTGATTGATCGGATAGCGCACTTTGCCTTCTTTAAGGAAACTTACACATTCTTCAGCCGCTTTGCGCTTGAGTTCCTGAGCGGCTTCTTCAGAGTACCAAGCCATATGAGGTGTTGCAATGTAATTGTCCAGGCTGAATAGCTTGCTGCCCACAGGCATGGGTTCCGTTGCTGCGCAGTCGATACCTGCTCCGGCTATTTCACCGCTTTTGAGTGCGTCGTAGAGATCGTCTTCGTTGATAATGCCGCCGCGTGCTACATTGATGATGACAGCATTTTTCTTCATCTTGGTGAAAGTTTCTTTGTTGAACAGATTCTTATTGCCGTCAGCAGGGATGTGCAGGGAGACTATGTCGGCTTGCTCGATTACATCTTCCAGCGGCATTGCCGTGATGAAGGACGTTTCAGGATTTTCTTTGTAATAAGGGTCATAGCCGATTACTTTATAACCGAAAGCATGAGCTTTAGTAGCAAAATTTCTGCCGATGCGTCCGAGACCGATTACACTGACGGTCTGAGTGCAGGCGCGGTGCACGGGAATGGCTTTGGCGTAATCCCATTTTTCTTGTTTCGTGTAGTTGTTCATCAGCACGATTTTGCGGGTCAATGCCATCATCAAAGCAAGTGCATGGTCAGCTACTTCATTCATGCCGTAATCAGGCACATTGCAGATCTGCACGCCGTGTTTCGTCGCCTCCGGCACGTCGATAGTATCAACACCTACGCCGTAGCGTACTACCATCTTGAGTTTGGGCAGCGCATCCATGACTTTTTTAGTTATATGGGCGTATTGCACGATAAAAGCATCAGCATCCTTGCATTGACTGATGAGGTCCTCTTCTGTATGGCACTGTTTTAATTCAAAATCTACGCCTGCTTTGTGAAAGATTTTCGATTCAATGTTAATATCTTTATGGTCGCAATCCGTAATTATAACTTTCATTATACCCTCCTAAATTCATCTGATGTATTTTAGGTATATAATAAAGTTTTTAATACTGCTTGTCAATATGCTGATGATTAAGATAAGCTAGAAT
>CATYZV010000037.1 GCA_958415865.1 uncultured Selenomonadaceae bacterium | reverse complement strand
CTTACATTGTATTTCGGTATTTGATACAAAAATTAGCCTAGGACTGAAGAATTTATGCCATCTTTGGAAATAAACGTGCTCGCCAGCAGCAGCCGCGGCAATAGCATAATGATACGCAGCGATAATACTGCTGTACTGCTCGATGCAGGAATTAGCGCGCGCCGCATAACAAATTGTCTAAAATCGCTCAAAATGGATCTCAGTGATCTTGATGCTGTACTGCTGACGCATGAGCACAGCGACCACATAAAAGGATTAAAGACCTTATTGAAAAAACAAAAATTACCTGTATTCACGCGGGCAAAGACTTTCAAGGCAATGAACTGCCTTGATGATATCCCGCCGGAATGCTGCCATGTTATCGCCTCTGATACTTTCACCGTAGGCAGCTTGAACATTCGTCCATTTTCTATTTCGCACGATGCAGCCGACCCTGTAGGATACACTATTACAGACGGTAGGCACAAGATAACTTCAGCTACAGACTTGGGCTTTGTCAGCGAAGAAGTCAAAGAAGCACTGGACGGAGCTGATGCTCTCGTATTAGAGGCCAATCACGATGTCAATATGCTGCAAAACGGAATGTACCCGTGGCAGCTAAAGCAGCGCATATTGGGCAGATGCGGCCATCTATCCAATTTTGCCGCCGGCATGGCAATAACGCAGCTGCGTAAACAGCCAGAAAATATCATTTTAGCTCATCTCAGTGAAAAGAATAACCTGCCTGCCTTGGCAGCCAATACAATTTATTCACTGATGAAAAAATATCGTTCTCCTAAAATTCCACTGCACGTTTCTTCACCAGATGAAATAACGACAGTGCAATTATGATTTAATCAGCAAATAGTGGAGGTTTTTATGAAAAAACATCTTTCGCCCATCTATATCTTAGGCGTTATGGCAATATCTGCCAGCCTGTTATTCAGCGGATGCGGCAGTTCCGACCAGAACAGCTCCAGTGCCTCATCGGCATCTACCGCTGCCAGCGCAGAAAAGCCGTCAACGCCGCCGTCTGACGCGCGCAACACGCCTGTCGTGCAGGCTGCTAAAAAAGTAGGCCCGGCAATCGTCGGCATTACCAACAAAGCAGTCGGCAGAGACTGGTTCAACCGCCAAGTAGAAGTCGACAAAGGGACAGGCTCCGGCGTTATCTTTAAAAGCGACGGTTACATCGTTACCAATAATCACGTAGTAGACGGTGCCAAAGAACTGACCGTAGCACTTGCCGACGGCAGAACGCTCAAAGCAGAGCTTGTAGGCACAGATCCTTATACGGATTTGGCAGTCATCAAAGTCGATGCTACCGACCTGCCGACGGCAGAATTCGGGGACAGCGATGATATCATGGTCGGCGAACCCGCTATCGCTATCGGTAATCCCATGGGGCTGGAATTCCAGGGCAGCGTTACAGCCGGCGTTATCAGCGCATTGAACCGCACGCTAAACATCGGTGAAAACCGCGTCAAATTATTGCAGACTGATGCAGCTATCAACCCCGGCAATTCCGGCGGTGCACTCGTCAATGCTGACGGCAAAGTCATCGGCATCAACAGCGCGAAACTCGCCGCTGCCGGCATCGAAGGCATGGGCTTTGCCATCCCGATCAACACAGTAAAGCCTATCGTCGATGAGCTGATCAATAAAGGTCATGTAACGTATCCTTACCTCGGCATAGGCGTATTGGATAAACAGACCGCAGCACAGGCAGGCTACCAGCTCAACATCGACGCAGGTGTCATCGTCATGCAGGTAGAAAACGGCGGACCTGCCGATGAAGCAGGTATCGCGCCCAGAGATGTCATCCTCAAGATTGACGGCAAAGAAACAAACACGGTAGCAGATTTGCGCTCCATCGTATCTGAACACAACATCGGCGATTCCGTAACAGCTACAGTACAGCGCGGCAGCCAGACATTTGAAACAAATATCGTGCTGGCAGAAATGCCTCAGCAGTCAGCTAGGTAACCCGCATGAAGATTTCCATAGCCTGTGCAGGCAAGATAAAAGAAAAATATCTACGCGAAGGCATAGCCGAATTTGTAAAACGCCTAAAGCCATTCTGCCAGCTCGAATTTCTTGAAATCAGCGAAGAAAAAATGAAAGACAATCCGTCTCCGGCAGAAAAAGCAGCTGTGCTAAAAGCTGAAGGAGAACGCCTGCTGAAAAAAGTATCTCCTTCTAGTTACCTCATCGTGCTCGATATCATCGGAAAATCTCTGTCTTCAGAAGAACTCTCCCAGAAAATAGACAGACTCGCGCTCAACGGACAAAGCCATATAACATTTTTAATCGGAGGAGCTTTTGGATTATCTGACGAAGTACGCCGGCGTGCCGATGAACGCATCTCCTTCTCACGCATGACATTCACACATCAGATGATTCGACTTCTTCTGGTGGAACAGATTTACCGTGCCTTTAAAATCAGCCGCGGCGAAAAATACCACTGGTAATACTAAAGATTATAAAAGCTCAGGCTAAACCTGAGCTTTTTGTATGTAAAGCAATTTCAATATTAGAGGTGAAATAATTGAAAACTCCCTTTTACCACATATTCGATGCCGAATCTGTAGGCAAAATGATGAACCCGCTGCCGATAAATCAGATATTAAAATGGGCATCACTTGAAGACCCCGTGCAGCGCGACGACAGCGAGCCTAAAACCCTGTTTCTAGGCATAGACATCCAGCGCGACTTCATCGACAACGGCGCACTCGGCGTACCCGGAGCAGCTGATGACGTAGCACGTCTCAGCCGCTTTCTCTACGACCACGCCGATAAAATTTCAGCCATGATGGTATCCCTAGACACACACGAACCTATGCAGATATTCCATCCCTGCTGGTGGCGCGATGCCGACGGCAGACAGCCCGAACCCTTCACCGTCATCAAGCCCCTCGACCTTACAGAAGGCAGATGGAAAGCCGTAAAAGACCCCGCCCTCAGCAAAAACTACGTGCGCCAGATTGAAAAAGCAGGCAAACAGCTCTGCATCTGGCCCTATCACTGCCTCGACGGCACGACAGGACAGGCACTCGAAACACAGTTTGCCAACGTAATACATTTTCTCTCATCCGCCTGCAATATACCCCTTATTAAAATTCACAAGGGCCAGCACCCTTTGAGCGAAATGTACGGCATATTCAAACCAGAATACTCCATGTCAAACGACACCAACTGCGAACTGCTCGAACAGATAGCCTCCTACGACAAAATAATCATCGCCGGCGAAGCAAAATCCCACTGCGTACTCGAAAGCGTCCGCCAATTCTGCGAATACTACTACGACAAACCTGAAATCACCCGCAAAATCTATCTGCTGACCGACTGCATGAGCGACATTCCCGGCTTTGAACAGCAAAGCAAAACAGCCTACAGTATATTGAGCAGCAAATACAAAATAAATATGGTAAAATCCACCGATTCCTTTCTTTGATTCTCATCTCAAAATACAAGGATGAAAATTACAAACAAAAGGTCTTTATCAGCCGATAAGGCATAATGATAAAGACCTTTTTTATATGCAAAAGTGCAGTGTGCTGTACTATAATATAGCTAAAATATTCTGTTATGAGGTGTTGTTATGCGTATACTGCTAGCTGAAGATGATAAGCGTCTGTCGAAGATGGTGGATTATCTGCTGAAAAAGGAAAATTATATTGTAGATTGTGTGTATGATGGCGAAGAGGCTATGAGCTATATCGATCTTGCTGATTACGATATCGCAATATTGGACTGGATGATGCCTAAATATGATGGCATTGAGGTCTGCCGCCATATTCGCAAAAAGGGATGCCAGACGGCTGTGCTGATGCTGACGGCACGCGATTCGCTCGACGATAGGATTGAGGGATTAGACAGCGGTGCTGATGATTATCTTGCCAAGCCGTTTGAGTTTCCTGAGCTGCTGGCACGTCTGCGTGCTCTGTCGCGCCGCGTCAATAAAACTTTTTACAGTGATGAGGTCAGCTGCGGGAATCTTACGCTCAATTGCTCGGGTGCTGTGCTCAGCCGTCAAGGTGTTCAAGTATCACTTAGTCCGCGTGAATGTCAGCTGGTAGAATTATTGATGCGCAATGAAAACCGCACGCTACCGCGCGAGCAGATCATCAGCAAGGTTTGGGGATATGATGCTGAGATCAATTCCAATACGCTGGATGTAACGATGAAGTCTATTCGCCAGAAACTAAACAAGCTTGATTTAGCCGGTTCCATCAAAACGATACGCGGTATCGGCTATAAATTTTCTACGAAGACGGAGCAGTGATATAATTGTTCATCGAATTTAAACAGAAGATAACGAAAGAATACACTCTATTGACAGGACTTTTGCTGCTGTGTGTATCGCTGTGCATCTACATCACAGCCCTTGCTATGTCGTATGAGGAGCAGCTAAATCAGCTGAAAATGCTCGCCGTGGAAGAGAGTGAAGAATTCTTCTACCAGATCTCTACGGGCAAGATAGATGATTTTTCCAGCGAAGATCTGCCTGACAGCGAACCGGGTTATTTTAATAAGATTTTCATTTACGCTTATAAAGCTGACGGGACTTTAGTATTTTCTCACAATGATATAGCTTGGGATAAAACGATTATTGAAAGTGAAGTCATCCATGCGGATCTGCGCTACAGGGAAACGTATTTTGATTTTGAGCTGATCGACAGCCAGCATCCCCATGCTATGATATACATGCGTTATCCACTGCAAAAGGATGCGCAGCAGCTGGGCGAACTTTACGTCGGCATAGATACGACACACTGGCTGCGTGAACAGATGCGGGTCTTTTTCAGCCTGCTGTTCATAGTGCTGCTATCAATGCTCGCCGTCTATTTTCTCGCCAATAAAATGGCGGATAGAGCAATGGTACCGGTCATAAAATCATTTGAACAGCAAAAGCAGTTCATTGCCAATGCTTCACATGAGCTGCGCACTCCGCTGTCCATCATCATGTCAGGCATGGATGTACTGCGCAGCGACGATGACAATAAGCTCTCGCCGTTTTCAAAGGACATCATCAGCGATATATCTGACGAATCGCGGCGCATGAAAAAACTGATTGATGATCTATTGATGACGGCACGCAGCGACAACGATACGCTCAAAGTCGATATTGAACCATTGGACCTGCCACAGCTGCTACATCAGCTTTATCATAAATTTTCCCTGCTGGCATCAAAACAGCAGATAGAACTCTCGCTGCAAGATATTCCTGAATCAATAATCCGAGCTGATAAAAATCACGTGCATCAGATATTAACTATCCTGCTCGACAACGCTATCAAATACACAGGTAAAGGAGGCAGAATCTCCGTCTCCGCCCAAGGACTTCCACATAACATTGCTATCTCGATAGCAGACAGCGGTCAAGGCATATCCGCCAAAGACCTGCCGCATGTATTTGAACGATTCTACCGCGCTGATAAGTCCCGCGAGACTAAAGGCAACGGGCTGGGACTTTACATCGCCAAACTGCTGGCGGAAAAAAATAACGGCTCTTTGACGGTGAAAAGTACACTCGGCAAGGGTTCATGCTTTAAACTCACTCTGCCCAAAGTATAAAAAATAATTCGTTCTTCATCTTGTTTTCATCTTCCTTCGATAATCTTTATTTGTAAATTGCAATTTCAACCAATAAACAACGATTCAAAATATGATTTCGGAGGAATAATGATGACAATCAAAAATAAATGGCTATGTATTGCCGGCATATTAATAGCTGTGCTCTATTTATGGCATCTTGGCAATTATCCGCTGATAAATCCTGATGAAGGGCGATATGCAGAAGTTCCGCGCGAAATGATAGCTTCCGGCGATTTCATAACGCCGCGTTTAAACGGTGTAGAATTCTTCGACAAACCGGCTCTGCAATACTGGATGAGTGCTATTTTTATGATGGTATTCGGACAGAATGAATACGCGGTACGCCTGTTTCCGGCACTTTGCGCACTAGGCGGCATCGCCTGCATCTACGTGCTGGGCACAAAGATGTTTGACCAAAAAACCGGCTTTAAAGCGGCATTGATCCTCGCCACTTCACTATTGTACTTCATTCTATCTTCAATCAACATTCTCGATATGGCAGTGTCATTTTTCATCACGCTCGCACTGACGATGTTCTATCTATTCTCTATTTCTTACGAGAAAAAATATCTCTACATTTTTTATGCTGCCATGGCACTGGGTGTTTTGGCTAAAGGATTGATCGCCATCGTGCTGCCGGGTGTGATCATTGCACTTTACGCTGCAATTACACGCCAAGGACAATTATTAAAGCGCAGCTTTTCACTGCTTGGCGTTATCCTATTTTTCCTCATCACCGTGCCGTGGTTTTATCTCGTCTGCCGTGCCAATCCCGACTTCTTTCAATTTTTCTTCATTGAACAGCATTTTCTGCGCTACACCACTAAAATGTACGACCGTTTCCAACCTTGGTATTTTTTCATTCCCTGCTTAATTTTAGGTGTATTTCCCTGGACAGGCTTTCTCTTGGCTTCTCTGATACAAAAGCCGAAAGCTGTACTCAATGCTCTGAAAAACAGCATTGCTAACAAACAGTACATTTTCCTGCTGCTCTGGGCAGGCGTGATTTTCTGCTTCTACTCTATGTCCGGCTCCAAGCTCATACCGTACATCCTTCCTTGCTTTGCACCGCTGAGCGTCTTCATTGCCGCACGCCTTAATGCGCTAAAATTGATGAAGGCTGCTCTCGTCATCAATGCCGCTGTATCATTCATTTTCTTTGCCGCTTTCATCATTGCGGCAGTACGCACTGATTTTCTTGAAGTCCGTGAATTGATTAAATTCGGTATACCGCTGATGATGCTCTTCGCTGTGCCTCCTATTTTGAGCCTCTATTATTTTTTCAAGCGGAAAAATATCAGCGCGGTGATGCGTATCTGCTTTGCCGCAGGAATTTTATTCTGCTTTGCACTTCAGCCTATCACCAGTGAAATTGCCGAACATCGTACAGGCAAAGATACCGCTCAGATAGTCAATCAGTGGAAAAATAACAATACTATAGTGATATGCTACAAGGATTATCTACGGGATTTACCGTTTTACACCGGCGAACGCGTGCTGCTCTACGATTATCTCAACGAACTGGAATTCGGCTCTCAGCACGCAAGCGGGCAGGGCTGGTTTATCAAAGAACCTCAGGAACTGCATCGAATATGGCAGGAAAGTTCTAATGCTATTCTCGTAATACCTAAAAAAGAAAAAAATGATGCCTTTGCCACTCTCGATTTGAGCAATGCCCAAATTGCAGAAACAGAAAAGTACATCATCGCTAAGCAGCCATAAAAAATGCAGTATCTCTTGTTCCGTAGAAATGAGATACTGCATTTTGATTTAAGGCAGCTCTGCCGCTGCGCCAAAGCGCGCACCTTCCGGTGTATATATAAACGGCACCTGCCATGCCGAGCGGCGTGCCTGCGGGTCCTTGGGCGGAACAATCTCATACTGCTTCAACGCTTCAATAGCATCTACATCAAGTTCTTCCGCTACATCGTCAGGCACTACGCCCGATGCGCGGGCGGAGCGTATAGGATATGCCTGAATGACTTTGCCGTTGTCATCCATAATATATTCTATCGTAACGATAACCTCCTCGCCTTCCGGAATCAGACTGTGATCGTATTCCGGCAGCACGCGCTTTTTTATCTGCGGCATGAAATCGCTAGAATTCTTTTTATTGAAATCCGGTATCATGATTTTACTAGGCGGGATTTTCTGCACGAGTATATCCTTGATATCGCTGTAACGGCGCAGATACTTTACCGGCTTTGCCTGCTGCATTTCTTGTTTTGCCTGTACTTGAAGCTCTGCTTTTGCATCATCTTGAGTCTGCTGCGGCTCCGGCGTTGCCTCGGCCTGCTGCATCTGCTCACCGGCAATGCTGATTTCTGAATCCGGCTCTGCCTGCTCAGATGATTCGTCTGCTTCAGCCGCCTGAGTTTCCTCCGGCTGCGTCTGCACGTCAACATCAGCGTACGTTATATCGTCTTGCTGTATTTGCTGCGCTTTTTGCTGCATGGAATTGGTCAATCTATCCATAACATAGCCGCCCAGTGCGAAGATACCGATATGCGCTGCCAGCGATACCGCAATTCCTATTTTTAAATAATTTTTCATCTATGCACCTTCTCAAAGTAGGTACAACAGCATAAATAATTTATCAAACTATCACCTTCATGAAAAGTCTTATTTAATATTACCACATCTTGCTTCATCATACATCCTCAAAATTTTCACTGCTGTTTTCATTCAGATTTCAACTTGGCTATTTTATATGTATAGCATCAGATAAATTCCATATGCCTCTATTCAAATGATATGATAAAATAGTAGCAGTGATTCACTGTATTTTTAAGGAGGTTTTCTCTTGCGAGACTTTTTTGTGCGCCACAAAGGCGCGGTCATCTTCTGCTGTATCTTGGCACTGTTTTATCTCTATTTAGGTCATTTAGGCTCTTACCATCTGATGGACCCTGACGAAGGACGCTATCATGAAATTCCCCGCGAAATGCTGCTTTCCGGTGATTTTCTCACACCACATCTAAATGGTATGCCGTACTTTGAAAAGCCTATTTTGCAGTACTGGATATCTGCCTTCGCCATGTACGTATTCGGCATCGGTGAATTTGCCGGCCGCTTTGCTCCTGCAATCTCCGGCATCGGCTGCACGCTGCTAGCCGGCTGGCTGGGTTCTATGATGTTCGGCCGCCGCGCCGGTTTTCTGGCTGCCGGCATACTCGGCACATCGTGCCTTAATCTAGTCGTATCGTCTATCGACATCATAGATATGCTGCTTACAGTCTGCTTTTCTGCCTGCATGGTGCTGTTCTATGCCTACGAGCGTAGTGAAAATAAAAAATACTTGCTGCTGTTCTACGCTGCGATGGGATTAGGTGTGCTCGCCAAAGGCTTGATAGCTATCATCTTTCCGTTCGGCATCATCTTTTGGTACGCCGTATTGACACGCCGCTTCAATTTATTCTTGAAGCTGTTCTACCTGCCGGGTATTCTCGTATTTTTAATCGTCTGCGTGCCATGGTTCTACCTCGTCTGCCAGGCAAATCCTGATTTCTTCTATTTCTTTTTCATCCGCGAACATTTTCTGCGCTTCACCACGAAGATGCACGGCCGTTTCCAGCCTTGGTGGTTCTTCATTCCGTTCTTAATCATCGGCATGATGCCTTGGGCAGGTTTCTTCACTTCTCTGTTCAGCAAAAAAGGCATAGTCCGTTCTGCCGGCTCACAGCGAATGCGCTGGAATATCACATATCTGCTGCTCTGGTTTGGGCTGATATTCGTGTTCTACTCCATCTCCGATTCCAAGCTCGTACCGTACATCATGCCCTGCTGGATGCCGATGGCTCTACTGCTCGCCGGCTCCATTCAAAGATGCCATGACAATGGCTCATGGCTTGCCCACAGCTTTTTGGTCAACTCCGTGCTCTGCCTTGCCTTTGTATTTGCACTCGTCGGCTACGTATTCGCTTCCAATTATCTGACGATAGACCAGTTCATCGCCCAAGGAGGGCTGCTGACAGCTGCACTCTTCATCGGCACAATCGCCGCCGCTATCGTCTGGAAAAAGACGAAAGATTTTTATCAGACTGCCGCCGTACTCTGTCTCATGGGCTTTTTCTTCGGGCTTGGGCTGCATCAAGTACAAAAGCAGATTCACAACAACCAATCTGCCTACGATGTCAGCCAGCGCATAAATGAATTAAATCCCGGCAATGCCCTCATCGTCGACTATGGTGAATACTATCACGGCATTGTGTTCTACACCGGGCAGCGCACGGCAATCTCCGATTTTAAAGGAGAAATGGAATACGGTCTTTCCCAGCCCAGCGGCGAAGGAATGTACTATGACGGAGAGCAGCTGCGCCAGCTCTGGAACAGCGACAAACGCGTCATCGTCGTAGTCAAAGACCGCTACTTGGAAAAATGCCAAAGCCTGCTGGATGCTCCGCCCGCCCAGACCATCCGAGAAGGCAAATTCACTGTATTTGTAAATAGATAATTATCCCGACCAGTAGAATCAAGAACTGACCTGCATATTTCCGATGCTGTCGTATGTATTCTACTGGTCTTTTATATTTTTTATCATTTCCGGGCGTAAGACCCCTAGATTTATCTATGGGGATATAAGCCC
>CATYZV010000036.1 GCA_958415865.1 uncultured Selenomonadaceae bacterium | reverse complement strand
TGCCGGTGGGCACGCAGGCTACGGTCAATACGGTGTCGCCGGAGGAGCTGAAGTAAATGGGCGCGGGGATTATTCTGGCCAATACGTACCATTTATTCCTGCGGCCGGGTGCGGCTCTTGTGAAATAAGCGGGCGGCCTGCACAAATTCATGAACTGGGACAGGGCTATACTGACGGACAGCGGCGGATTCCAGGTGTTCAGCCTGGGTGACCTGCGCAAGATCAGCGAAGAGGGCGTCACTTTCCGCTCGCACGTGGACGGCTCGAAGAAGTTCCTCTCGCCGGAAGTGGCGACGAAGACGCAGATGGATTTGGGGGCGGACATCATCATGGCGTTTGATGAATGCGTGCCGTATCCGGCTGATTTTAAATATACGCGCGAGTCGATGGAGCTGACGCTGCGCTGGGCCAAGCGCTGCCAGGATGCGCTGACGCGCGATGATCAGGGCCTTTTCGGCATCGTGCAGGGCGGTATGTACAAGGATCTGCGCATTGAGTGTGCCAACCGCCTTGCGGATATGGATTTCCCCGGCTACTCCGTCGGCGGCCTAAGCGTGGGCGAGCCGAAGGAATTGATGTACGAAATGCTCGATATCACGCTGGAGCATCTGCCGGTCAATAAGCCGCGCTACCTGATGGGCGTGGGCACGCCGGACTGCCTGGTGGAAGGCGTCATGCGCGGCATCGATATGTTTGACTGCGTATTCCCGACGCGCGTGGCTAGAAACGGCACGGCCATGACCTGGAACGGCCGCCTCGTGATGAAGAACGCTCAGTTTGAGCACGATTTCGCGCCGATCGATGAGCACTGCGATTGCTACGCCTGCCACAATTACTCGCGCGCTTACATCCGCCATCTCGTGCGCGTCAACGAGATATTCGGGCTGCGCCTGTTAACTATTCACAATCTGCATTTCCTGATCGATTTCATGCGCAAGATGCGCGAGGCGATCATGGAGGACCGCTTTGTGGAATTCCGCAATAGCTTTTTGGCCAATTACAGCTACAATTCCAAGCCGCAGTAATGCAAAATTCGTGTAAATTTTTCATAAGTATCGTATAACAGCATGACTATATGGTATAATATAGGCTATGTTAATAATTACAAATTTTTATGTTAGAGGAGCAAATACCTATGAGTGAATCCATGTTAAACAATCTCTATTCCTACGGGCCCATCGTGCTGATGGTCGTAATTTTCTACTTCCTGCTGTACAGACCGCAGAAGAAGCAGCAGAAACAGCGCAACCAGATGCTGGAAAATCTGAAGGTCGGCCATCGCATTTTGACGATCGGCGGCATTCACGGTGAAATAACGTATGTGGATCTGGAAAAATCCGATTATCTCAAAGTCAGAATCGCTGACAATGTAGAAATCAAGCTCAGCAGCTCAGCAGTGGCAAGAGATCTGACGCAGGAAAAGACGGACTCCAACCCGGCGGCAAAATAATGGTGCCGGATAAACAGCAGCAGCGCAAAATGCTTCTGCACAGCAGGCGGTCGCTGACGGATGAGGAGCGCAAGTCCTTTTCCGGCAGCATCGTCGCCAAGCTGATCGCTCTGCCGGAGTATCAGCAGGCAGATACGTGCCTGCTGTTTGCTTCGATGCGCGATGAAGTGCAGACGAAAGAGCTGATACTGGATGCTTTAAAGGCAGGCAAGCGTGTTTGCCTGCCTTATATTACGAGCACGAAAGACAGCCAGATGCAGGCCGCTCAGATCGATTCGCTAGACGATCTGGAAAAAGGTGCTTACGGCATTTTAGCCGTAAGAGCTGACAGGCTGCACTTTGTAGAGCCTGAGGAGCTGGACTTTATACTGGTGCCCGCTGTCGGCATGGACAGGCAGGGCTGGCGCATGGGCATGGGCGGCGGTTATTACGACCGCTATCTGGCGCGTGCCGCAGGTGCCGTGCGTGCCTGCGCTATTTACAGCTGTCAGCTTGCAGACGATATCGTCAGAGATGAGCACGATGCTCAGGCTGACCTCATACTTACGGAAACAGAATTGATCAGAATTAAAAAATAGCTGATATCAGCTGAATAAATGCTCTTGCCGGATTTTCGGCAGAAGCATTGGAGGATTTACGTTGAAACAGAATGCTTTATTGAAATTAATCGCGACCATCGTCGTCATCGTCGGCGTGTTTGCGGTGTTTATCGTGCCTCTGGCAAGCTCCATCCGCCAGGGTCTCGACCTTCAGGGCGGCACGCACGTCGTCTTGGAGGGTGTGGACACACCGGAAGCTGCCGTAAATGATGATGCGATGAACCGCGTTGTAAAGATCATGGAAAAGCGCGTCAATGAACTCGGCCTCACTGAGCCTATCATTCAGCGCGAAGGCGAACGCCGCATCATCGTTGAACTGCCGGGCGTAAAGGACCCGGACAAGGCAATCGCCGTGCTCGGCAAGACGGCTATGCTGGAATTCAAGGATGAAGAAGGCAATACCGTATTGCGCGGCACAGATTTGAAGGACGCGCAGGAACAGACGAATCAGAATAACCAAAATCAGGTATCCATCACTTTCAGCGATGAAGGCGCGCAGAAATTCGCCGACCTCACCACGGCAAATGTCGGACGCAAAATCGCTATCGTACTCGACGGTGAAGTGCTTACCGACCCTGTCGTAAATGAACCCATCACGGGCGGACAGGCTTCCATCACCGGCAACTACACGCTTGAAGAAGCGCACAATCTCGCTGTGCTGTTGCGCTCCGGTGCACTGCCGGTCAAGGTTGATATCATCGAAACGCGCACCGTCGGCCCGACGCTTGGCCAGGACAGCAAGGATAAGAGCGTATTTGCATTTGCTATCGGTGTCGGCGCGGTATTCATCTTCATGGTGCTGTTCTACCGCGCACCGGGTCTAATCGCCGACTTCAGCTTGATGGCTTACGTGGTGATCCTGCTGTTCATCTTGAAACTGCTCGATGCTACATTGACTTTGCCGGGGGTTGCCGGCATCATACTGTCAATAGGTATGGCGGTCGATGCCAACGTGCTGATATTCGAGCACTTCAAAGAAGAAGTCAGGGCAGGCAAGACGCTGCGAATGGCGATGGATTCAGGCTTCAAGCGTGCATTCACCACGATTTTTGACTCCAACCTCACGACCATCATCGCCGCTGTCGTGCTGTTCTTCTTCGGCACCGGCCCTATCCGCGGCTTTGCCATCACTCTGGGCCTCGGCGTACTGATCAGTATGCTCACGGCCATTTCCCTCACGCAGTTCATGCTCAAGCACCTCATCGCAGCCAAGCTGTTCACCAGCCTGTTCTTATACGGTGCATCAGCACCTAAAGCAAAGGATGGTGCAGCAAAATGATAAACAACAGATTTGACATAATGGGCAGACGCAAGATATGGTATGCGGTATCTTCCGTCGTTATAATCCTGAGTTTGTTTTTCATGTTCACGCGCGGCTTCAACATGGGCATTGACTTCACCGGCGGCACGATAATGGACTTGAAATTCAACCAAGCTGTCAACATCAATGACGTGCGCGCCGTGCTCAACGACTACAACCTCAGCAACAGCACGATTCAGCTCTCCGGCGAATCAAGCTCTGCCACTGAAGCGCAGAATGTAATGATCCGCACGATCGACCTGGAAGAAGAACAGCGCAAGGAAGTAATGGCAGGCCTTTCTGACAAGCTCGGCGATTATCAGGTGCTGCGCGAAGAAAAAGTCGGCGCAACGATGGGCACGGAACTCATCATGAACGCCGTTTATGCGACGATCATCTCCTGGCTGCTCATCATCGCTTACGTATCGTACCGCTTTGAATTTAAATTCGGCATTGCGGCAGTGCTCGGTCTCGTGCACAACGTAATCATCGTGCTCGGTGCTTTTGCCTTGACTCAGCGTCAGATAGATTCTTCGTTCGTGGCGGCACTATTGACCATCATCGGTTATTCCATCAACGATACGATTGTTATTTTCGACCGCATCCGCGAAAATCTCAAGCTGCACTTTAGAAAAGGCGGCGACATCGTTCAGCTCGTAAACACGAGTATCTACCAGACGATGACCCGTTCCATCTACACCGTATCAACGGTGCTGTTCACTACTTTCGCACTGTATTTCTTCGGCGGCGACACCACCAAAGACTTTGCCTTTGCCCTTTTGATCGGCTTCTTCTGCGGTGCATATACTTCCATCTTCATCGCCAGCCCGCTGTGGATCACCTTCAGAAACTTTTCTGACAGGCGCAGAGCAGCAAAGCGCAGTGCTGATGCAGCTAAATAAACAGCATAAAACGCAATAAAAAACTTGCACTATCCTGATTGGGACGGTGCAAGTTTTTTATTGCAGCGATTAAATTAATTCGCTGTTAGAGTAACGCAAAACCAGATAAATCAGCTATTATTTGTGATATAATTGCACTAAAAAAGAAGGGATAATTATCAATGAAAGAAACCTTGCCTTTGAATGAATGGCTGCCTCTTTTAGGGCTGACGGTCGTTGCATTCATTTTCAATACATCGGAATTCATGCCTATAGGCCTGCTGTCGGACATAGCTGATTCCTTTGACATTTCAGAAGCTAAAGCAGGTATGCTGATATCAGCTTATTCGTGGGTGGTTACGCTGCTCTCGCTGCCGCTGATGATAGTGGCATCCAAGTACAATATGCGCGGTATTCTGCTCGGCACGATTGCTTTTTTCGGCATCTGCCAAGTATTGTCAGCAGTATCGACAAGCTATGCCATGCTGATGGCATCCCGCCTCGGCGTTGCCTGCGCCCATTCCATTTTCTGGTCGATTGCCTCACCCGTCGCAGTGCGCCTCGTCTCGCCCAAGCATATTTCCTTAGCACTGAGCATGATCGTTACAGGTACGTCTATCGCTATGATATTCGGGCTGCCGATAGGCCGCAGCATCGGGCTGTACATCGGCTGGCGCATGACCTTTGCCTGCATTGCCGTAATCACATTTGCTTCATTAATATATTTATTATACGTATTTCCTAAAATTTCTAAAGGAAAGATGTTCACTTTTCATCAAGTGCCCAAGCTCGTAGAACGTCCCGTGCTGATAAGAATCTATCTAATTACTTTTCTCGTATCGTCGGCTTATTACACGGCTTACAGCTATATCGAACCGTTTTTGGACCAAGTGGCAGGGCTTGGAGGCCATACGATCACGCTGATATTAATGCTGTTCGGCGTAGCGGGATTGGCAGGAAGTTTTTTATTCTCGCATTACTACAGCGGCCACCGCACTATTTTCATTAACGCATCTACTATCAGCATGGCAGCCGCGCTCTTTTTACTATACCCGGCAGCATTCAATATTTATACAATCGTCATTTTATGCACATTCTGGGGCATGGCGGCTATAGCTTTCAATGTGTCCTTCCAGGCGGATATCATCAAAGCAGTACCGCAGGATGTAAGTGCGATAGCCATGTCGCTCTTTTCCGGCATCTTCAATCTCGGCATCGGCTGCGGCACTTGGATAGGCGGCGCAGTATCTGAACATTACAGCATCTCTGATGTCGGCTTTGCCGGAGGCATCATAGCACTGGCAGCCATCGGGTACAGCTATATAAGAGTAGCAAAGATGATTCACACGAAGAAATTGAGGCGTGTAACGCATATACGCTAAAAAAGACAGTGTTTTCGCAGTTCAGATAATGGAGCATCTTTTTTACAACAAAAAGGCATATGAGCGGTATGGGATATCGCGTCATATGCCTTCTTTTATATTGGGTGTATGGGTTTATTTAATTAAAAATCAGATGCCTTTGAAGATGAAGCTGAGGTGCTTGTCTTCGTTCTTGGTGATGTATTCATCGAGCGTCGGTGCTCCCCAGGAGTCATCGCCGCCTACGCCGTACATGCCGAGGGAGGCGCGCACGATGGTGTGCTGGGATTTGGGCAGGTCGTAGTGGTGCTGGGCGTTTTCGAGTTCGTGCGGCGTATAGGGCAGTGCCGATGCTTCGAGATTGGTGCCGCCGTTTGCAATTTCAATGCCGCGGCCGCGCTTGTCGGTTACGCGCATCCAGCGGATACCGCAGTGATTGCCGCATTCCTGCGGTACGAGATACGGTTCTACTTCGTCGTGAGTCGTGGTCGAGTAGATGCCGAGGCGTGCGCCTTCTTTGCGGTCGATGTAGTTGTCGCAGGGGCCGAGACCGTAGAATTTGATCTGGTCGTAGCTGCACGGAACGGTGAACAGCATGCCGAAGTCGGGGATGTTAGGCAGTCCTTCGACTTTCTTGTAATCCATATCGACTTTGACGCTGCCGTCGCCCGTTACGGTGTAGCTTACATCGACGGATGCCTTGGGAGTAGTGGCTAGGTCGTAAGTGAATTTGACCGTAGCGGATTCCGTGCCGTTTTCAACGAGTTCTACTTTGGAGCATTTGTTGTAGAGGCTGGCGATTTTCCACTGAGCATTGTCAAAGGGCATGCCGCATCCGCAGTCGTTGTCGATGGGAGCACGCCAGAAGTTGAGCTTGGGCATGTATTCGATCATTTCCACGCCGTTGTATTTGTAGGAAGTCAAGGTCTTGCGGTCGCGCGAGAACATCACGTCAAAGCCTTCGCCTTTTACGCCGTAGTAATAGTTGCTCTTGATTACTTTGATCGGCGGCAGGACGGGCTTAGCAGCGGGCGCATTTTCTACTTTGTAGACGTACTGACCGAAGGCTACTTCATGGCCTGCATTGGCCCAGAAGGTCGGTTTTGAAAGCACGAGAGCTGCTGTTACAGCGTATTCACCGTCGCCGCGCTGAGGCATAGCTACAGGGACTTTCACCGTTTCGCCGGGAGCGGCAGATGCGCTCAGGCGTTTGTGCCAGATGGTCTTGCCATTTTTGGCGAGCGATACGACGAGATCGTATTCATCGGCATTGGTGAACAGGGATTTATTCGTTATTTCAATGCTGTCTTTAGAAGGCTTGATATCGAAGTTCTGGTAGTTGAATTTGACATCCTGCATCTTGGTGCTGAGCGTGCGGTCAGCAAAGACGATGCCGTCGCCGGAGAAGTTGTAATCGCACGGTCTATCGCCGAAGTCGCCGCCGTAGCGCATTACATCGTTGCCGAAAGCGTCTTTGTCCCAGATAGCCTGATCCACGAAGTCCCAGATGAAGCCGCCCTGATACAGTTCTTCAGTGTCGGTCAGCTCGGTGTATTTGTGCATGCCGCCGATGCTGTTGCCCATAGCGTGGGTGTATTCGCAACAGATGAAGGGCTTGGTGCGGTCATTTTTGAGGAATTCCTTGATTTCAGCTACTTTCGGGTACATCTGGCTTTCCATGTCGCTCGTGTCGTTATAGCTGCGGTTCCAACGGATGCCTTCGTAGTGGACGAGGCGGGACGGGTCAGCTTTGCGGAAGTACTCGGACATCAAGAACAGATTTTTGCCGCCGTACGATTCGTTGCCGCACGACCAGATGATGATGCTGGCATGGTTCTTATCGCGTTCCAGCATGGATTTTGCGCGGTCGAGGATGATGTCGAGCCATGCAGGGTTATTGTTGGGCACGGTATCTTCATTGTCCACTACCTGCCCCATTATCTGCCAGCTGCCGTGCGTTTCAAGGTTCGTTTCGTCGATGACATAGAAGCCGTAGAGGTCGCAGAGTTCGTAGAAGCGGCTGTTGTTGGGGTAGTGGGAAGTGCGGATGGCGTTGATATTGTGGCGTTTCATGATGATGAGGTCGTTTTCGATTTCATCGGCAGGGATGGCGCGTCCGTTGTACGGGTCGAATTCATGGCGGTTTACGCCTTTAAAGACGATGCGCTTGCCGTTGATCTTCATGATATTGCCGTCCATCTTGAATTCTCTAAAGCCGATGACTTGCGGCACGATTTCAACGGTATTGCCGCTTTCATCGCTGACGGTGAACACTGCTTTATAAGTGTTGGGCTTTTCCGCGCTCCAGAGTGCTATGTCCTTTATTTCAGCAGAAAATGCACTTTCTTTGCCGGAAATCTGCTGCGTTTCATCGAGAATGGTTTCGCCGCGGCGTGTCAGTTTTACGTTCAGCGTCTTTGCAGCATCATTGTTCCATTTGAATTCAATATCGAGTTTGCCGTCTTTGTAATCGTTGACGGGCAGAGCATGAATGAACATATCTTCAATGTGTAGCTGCGGCTTGGTGTAGAGATATACATCGCGGTAGATGCCGGAGAAACGCCAGAAGTCCTGGTCTTCTATCCAGCTGGCAGAGCTGTAGCGGTAGACCTGCACAGCCATTTTATTTTCACCTTCTACGAGGTACGGCGTGAGGTCAAATTCTGACGGCGTGCAGCTGTCTTCACTGTAGCCGACGAATTTGCCGTTGAGGTACAGAGCCATGGCACTGTCCACGCCCTGGAACGATACGTATACATCCTTCCAGCCCTGCGGCACGGTGAAGTATTTTACGTAGGAAGCGATGGGATTGCTTTCAGTAGGAATCTGGCCGGGGTGAATTTCTTCGTGGCCTTCCCATGGATAAGCGACATTCGTGTACTGCGGCTTGCCGTAGCCTTCCATCTGAATATGTGCCGGCACGCGGATCGTATCCCAGTTCTTGCAATCATAATCTGCTTTTTCAAAGCCTTCGATGCGGCTGTTCAAATTTTTAGCGTAAGAGAAATACCAGAGACCGTTCAGTGAATGACGCAGGCTCATATCTTTTTCTGCCATTTCTTCCGCACTCGTGTAATACGGATGGTCGCTATGAGCCGGCAGGCGGTTGTCGTTAAAATACGCCGGGTCTGCCAGTTTTTTCAATTCAAACATTTAAAAATTCCTCCTTAAAGTAAAATCGAAACTACTCTAAACCTAATTAAAGCGGCTACATATCTCTACATAACCGCTTTAATTATCTTGCTATATTAATGCTATTCGAGGATTATTTCTGGATATCCTTCCAAGTACGTTCAAGTTCTTTGACGATTTCAGCGTGTTTTTCTTCAGTCAGTTTAACTTTGCTGAAGTAGAGCATCGTGGAGATGATCAAGAGAACGATAGGAGCTGCGAACATGATCATTTCAAAAGTAGTCTTGTCAGCAGCAGTGATGGTAGCTGCCGTAGCATTGCCGTGCATGCCTACGAGTACAGCGGTGAAACCTACCATAGCGGAAGTCAGTGCGCCGGAGAGCTTATCGATCAGAGGACGGATGCAGAGGATAAGGGATTCATCGCGATGACCGATTTTGAGCTGGCCATATTCAACAGTATCAGTGAGCGTCATGAGCACTACGAGGAATACGAGCGGCTGAGGCAGGTTAAAGAGGCCTGCTGCAAACAGTACAAGGTAAGCGTTCGTACCGGCAAAAGCGTAGATGACGAGTGCGATTACCATGATGACGATGCAGGCAACGAACAGTTTGCGTCTCTTGAATTTCGTAGTCAGGCTAGGGAACAGGATGACGGCGATGAGGCCGATAATAACGTTGATGACACCGAGGAAGGACAGCTGAGTGGAATCGCCCAGCATGTAAGTGAAGTAGTAAATCTGGAAGGAGTTAACGAGGTTCTGGCCGATACCGAATACGAGGTAAGTGAATGCCAGCCACATCAGCTGGTCGTTTTTGCAAAGAACGGAGAATACGTCTTTAAAGGAAGTATCGGATTTGTTTTCGCGCAGTGCGGACTGCTGTTCTTTCGTGCCGAGGCCGAGGATGATAGCACCCAAGAGGGAGATAGCACCGCCGATTACAGCGAATGCGAACCAGCCCTGAGCATCGCCGGCACCGCCTTTAGTATCGTTGGAGAAGAACAGAACGATAGGCATTACGATTACCATTACGAGCTGAGCACCGAATACGGAACCTACACGAGCGAAAGTAGCTGTGATTTCACGTTCTTTGGAATCAAAGGACATTGCAGGAATCATGGACCAGATAGCAACGTCTTTAGCGGAATAGAAGATATCCATTACAATGTAGAGAACTACGAATGCGCAGAGATAAACGGTAGGGCTGCTGGTCAAGCCGCCGAGGTCGGTGAATAACAGTGCGAGCGTGAATGCTGCAACGAAGCCGCCGGCGATAACCCAGGGCTTAAATCTGCCCCATCTGGTATTCGTTTTATCGATGGTGTTGCCGATGAACGGGTCGATGAAGAGTTCGGCGATACGGATGATCAGGATGAGTGTCGTTACGACGCTGATCATGTATTCATCATGGCTTACATCGCCGCTGTTAAACAAGTTGCTCGTTACGAACATCATGAAGTAGAACGTAACCATAGCGTAGAAAATATCGTGGCCGAATGTACCACACGCGTACGCTACACGCGATAAGAATTTGCTGTTCATGTAAACTGCCTCCTGCTGAGTTTAAAATGAAAATATTATTTCTTTGACTAAAATCATATGGTTAAGGAT
>CATYZV010000035.1 GCA_958415865.1 uncultured Selenomonadaceae bacterium | reverse complement strand
CGCAGTTTGTAAAGCTGCTCTGCACTGCTCCGGCCAAAATCTACGGTGCATATCCCCAAAAAGGCACTCTGCTGCCGGGCAGCGACGGAGATATCATGATCATAGATCCCCGTGCCAAGACCGATATAAGAATCGCCAATCTGCACGGTGCCTGCGATTATACACTCTATGAAGGATATCATCTGAACGGCACCATAGACACTGTCATTAGCCACGGCAGTATAGTCTATGCGAATAGACAGTTCAAAGGACATAAAGGCTTCGGCCGCTTCATCGCACGCCATGTTAATTAATTTTTAGATTTCAGTTGCAAAGAAGTTGTTCAATACAACTAAATTAACATTTTATCAGAAATCAGTCATGTTTTTTATACAAAAAGGCTGCAATCTTATTGATGAGATTGCAGCCTTTTGATGTTGATGTATTCAGGCAAATTTTAGTCCTTTAACGATGACATTTACATCGTGGACGAACATGCCGGTCATGTATTCGACCATTTCTTTGACTTTTTTTTGAATTTCGCGTATTAGGGTGGGTATGTGGTTGCCGTATTTTAGTACTACATCAAAGCTTACTTTGATGCCTTTGTCTTCGCCTTGTTCTTGGATGTGGCGGATGTTGATGTGGGTGGGATTGAAGCTGAGGTTTTTATCTTTTGAGAGGTGCTTGATTATTGCCAAGATTGCTGAGTCATCTATTATTAAGCGTCCGTAGTAGCTAAATATGGGGCGTACGATAGATTTTTCACCGAGCCGGCGGCGTTTTGTGCTGGATTTTTTGAAAAATGATTGGATGGGGTCGATTAGATAGCCGGAGAAGTGGGGCTTTAGTTCTATTGTCGGCACGGGGATGATGTGTTTGCCTTCTTTGAGGCGGTAGAATTGTGCTTTTGCTATTTCTGCTTTGGTGGCGATGTCGGCTATATTGATGATCTTGCTGATGGGCGGCAGGTCTAGGACTTTGTCTATTTTATGTACCATGTTTTCTGATGTCCCCAAGATCAAGATACGGTCGGGTTTTACTCGTTCTATGGCGTTCTTGACTTCAGCTGCGTGTCCGGGAACGACGAATACGGCTCTGCGGATTGCCATTATTTTGCTGGCTTCGCGCTTGGCTGAGTGCCCGGCGATGATTTTGTTGTCTTTGATCAATATGCCGTCGTCAATGATGGCATCGGCTTTGTTCTGACGTGCTACCATGAGTGCTCGATGTGATTTGCCGGTGCCGCTTGGTCCTACTAATGCGATAACATCCATGTCTTTTGCTGCTCCTTTTCTGTGTATTGTCATATATAAAAACGAGGTATCTCGCAATAATTCAGTTAAAATATAAAGCAAGCCTAATAGTTCAGTTCTTTTCTTTGTCAGCTGAACTATTAGACGAATTCGATCATTACTTCAGAGTTTACCTAAACAAGTGATACAATAATCCCATAGCATTTAATTTTATCTAGGTTCTACAATCAATTTTATTGCAGTGCGTTCTTCACCGTCAATTTTGATATCAGCGAAAGCCGGTATACATATCAGGTCAATGCCATGAGGTGCTACAAAGCCACGTGCTATGGCTACTGCTTTAATTGCTTGGTTTAAAGCTCCTGCTCCGATAGCCTGCAGTTCGGCTGATCCGGATTCTCTTAAGACACCTGCTAAAGCACCTGCAACAGAATTCGGATTAGATTTTGTTGATACTTTTAAAACTTCCATGATTAGCACACTCCTTAAAAATAGGGACTACCCTACTAAAATTCTATACAAAATCTAAAAATCCTGCAATTTATTTCAAAAAAATGTGGTTTTGGTCATAAATCTTCTTCATTACACAGAATTCTTGTGAGTTTTTCAGCTTTATTCTGCTTGTCTGTTTCTAATACCACAGCGGAGAATACGCATGGCCCGCTGGCTATTTCAAAGCGCACGGGACGGCAGGTAATGAATTTTTCGATAGCGTTGTCTACGTTGATGCCGAGGCTGGAGTTATACGGCCCAACCATGCCTAAATCGGTTATATAGGCTGTTCCTTTGGGGAGCAGGCGGTTGTCGGCTGTCTGTACGTGGGTATGAGTTCCTACGACGCAGGTGGCTATGCCGTCGAGGTGAAATGCCATAGCGATTTTCTCGGAAGTCGCCTCAGCGTGCATATCTACGATTATGATATCACATTCTTTTTTTATTTCTTTTAATATCTCATCGACTTTTTGGAAAGGGCAGTCCATCGGCGGCATGAAAGTTCTGCCTGATAGGTTTATAACGCCGATGTTCACTGCTTTGAACGGGTAGATGCAGTAGCCTTTGCCGGGCGCGCCCTCAGGATAATTTGCCGGGCGGATGAGAAAAGCTTCATCGTCGATAAAGGAGAATATCTCTTTTTGGTCCCAGATGTGGTTGCCGGAGGTTACAATATCTGCACCGCCGCGGTAAAGCTCGTCGAGTGTCTTGCGATTTATACCTCTGCCTCCTGCTATGTTTTCTCCGTTTACGATTACTACATCTATATTATGTTCACGGCGCAGCTGCGGCACGGTACGGCGGAACATTTCGCGTCCCGGTCTGCCGCAGACATCGCCTACGATTAAAAATTTCAACTAAATACAAGCCTCCGTTATTTATTGAATACTATGACTCTGCCGTCTTCGCGTATGCCTACCATTCGTTCATCGACAGGGTTTATCTTGATGCTGCCCAGCATCGTGTCTATCAGCTCAGACTGCGCCAGCACGGAAGAATCGATCAGGGGAACGTTGCCGCTGTCCTCGTTGACGCTGCTGCCGAATTTTTCTTGGAGCAGTTCGCTGAGCAGGCGGATTTCTCCGTGGGAAAAGCTGCTGACATCGCGTCTGATGTTTACGAAATTAACTTTGCCTTGTGGTTCTAAGCTTATATCGCACATTTCAGGCTCTATTCCCTCAAGGTAGTGGTAAGCGGCGAGGCTGTCGGCTAGGAATATCCTGCTCTGCGTGCGCTCATCGTCGCTGAGCTGTTTGTTGACGGTATAATTCAAATGGACTTCGTCTTTTTCCGGCTCAAAGGAAATAGTGCTGATTTCAGGGTAGCATAATAATATAGAAGTCAGCAGATTTATGCAGTCCATATTCGGCTTTTTGTCTTGAGCGGATCTGTTCGAGTTGTTTGATTTCATATTGGTTCACCTGCCAGGCGGGTTAGTTTGTTTACCATATTGTACAGCTTAGAAGGCTTCTATGCAACAGCTTTGATTGCAAGAGCCGTCTGTACTAAAAAACCATTGATATATCCGTCAAGAGCATATCAATGGTTTTTATCTTATTTTAGGCAGATTATTTGGCGTAATCAACGACGCGCGTTTCTCTGATCACGGTAACTTTAATCTGACCCGGATATTCAAGTTCAGCTTCGATTTTCTTGGTGATTTCGTGGGCAAGGGCTACGGTGGAAGCGTCATCCATCTTGTCCGGCTTCACCATAATACGGATTTCACGTCCTGCCTGAATAGCAAAGGAACGTTCTACGCCTTCAAAGGATTCGGCGATTTCTTCGAGGCTCTTGAGGCGTTTTAAATAGGATTCAAGGCTTTCGCGTCTTGCTCCCGGACGGGCTGCGGATACGGCATCAGCAGCAGCTACGAGCACTGCTTCAACGCTTTTTGCTTCTTCATCGCCGTGGTGAGCTGCGATGGCATTGATCACCTCAGGTGATTCGCGGTATTTCTTTGCCAGGTCTGCTCCGATGGTTACGTGCGGGCCTTCGACTTCATGGTCGATTGCCTTGCCGATGTCATGCAATAGACCGCCGCGTTTGGCGAGAGCTACGTCTACGCCCAGTTCAGCTGCCATGACTCCGGCGAGATGTGATACTTCAATGGAGTGGTTGAGTACGTTTTGACCGTAGCTGGTACGGTATTTCAAGCGGCCGAGGAGTTTTACAAGTTCCGGATGCAGGCCGTGTACGCCTGTTTCAAAGCAAGCCTGTTCGCCGGCTTCTTTGATGCGCTGGTCTACTTCGCGGCGTGCCTTTTCGACCATTTCTTCGATGCGAGCCGGATGGATTCTGCCGTCGGCTATCAGTTTTTCCAAGGCGATGCGGGCTATTTCACGGCGCACCGGGTCAAAGCCTGAGAGGATGACGGCTTCGGGCGTATCGTCGATGATTAGGTCGATGCCGGTCAGTGTTTCCAAAGCACGGATATTGCGGCCTTCGCGGCCGATGATGCGGCCTTTCATTTCATCATTGGGCAGTGCCACTACGGATACGGTCGTTTCAGCTACGTGGTCAGCTGCACAGCGCTGAATTGCCTGCGAGATGATGTCGCGTGCCTTTTTTTCTGCTTCGTCTTTTGCCTGCTGTACGTATTCTTTGATCATCACGGCTTTATCGTGCTTGATCTCTACTTCGGCATCGGCGAGCAGCATATTGCGGGCATCTTCTGTAGTCAGCCCTGAAATGCGTTCCAGTTCTGCCATTTTCTTGGCGTAGATGGAATTGATGCGCGCCTGCGATTTGTCGATCTCATTTTCCTTGCGCGAGAGGATTTCTTCTTTTTTGTCGAGGGAATCCAGCTTGCGGTCGAGATTTTCTTCTTTCTGTACTAGGCGGCGTTCTTGGCGGGAGAGTTCGCCGCGGCGTTCGCGCGTATCCCGGTCAAGCTCTTGGCGCATTCTGTGTATTTCTTCTTTTGCTTCAAGAGTTGCTTCTTTTTTCTTTGTTTCAATGTGTTTTTCTGCTTCAGTAATAATTCGTTTTGCTTCGACTTCGGCAGAACCAATGGTTGATTCTGCACCATGTTTTCGCAAATAATAACCTACGCCTAAACCAATGATTAGTGCAAGTATTATCGCTAATATTAATTCAACGATAATCTTCACCCCCCTTTTCTAAAATTTTCATGAGTCTGTTTCTGTTCAATCGCTCTGATATCGATTATCTGATTGTTTCTCACCGGAGATTCATCAAATACTTTGAATATATAAGCTGGAATTGACGCTTCGCTGCGCAAAAGACGGACGCTGTCGGAGCATTATCTTCTGGCTGACGCAAATGAATCAGTCTCATCCACATTATGATTTGTCTGTAGACTTATATATTATACTAAAATTACAGGTAAGTCGCAATAAGTAATTGTGCCGATTCATACAGCCGGCAGCGGCATGAATCGGCACAACGGAGCAAATGAAGCATACATCTTTGCTGTATGAGATCAGGACCAGAGCAGTTTCATCCAGTTCGGATATTCTTTTTCCAGATGGCGGTTCAGCGCACTGAGCAGATTGATGACTAGATCGCCGTCGATATCGTCGTTGTTGCTGGGAATGTACATATCAAGGTAGAGAGCATTGTCAGCACCTAGGTAGTATTTGACAGCCTTATAGGTGATGTTCATTTCATTGACGCATTTGAGGAAGGAATCTTTATTCTTGCTGTATTCTATATCAGGAATGACCTGTACGCGGATTATGGTGTAGATACTGTCATCAATGATGACGACGCTGGGCAGCTTCTGTCCGAATACGCGGACATACGTATGGAATGTAACGCGCGTTTTCTTTTCTGCTGTATTTTCTGCATCTTCCGCCGGCAGGGAGCTGCCGTCGCTATCTTCTGATTCTTCTACTCGGAAGTAGTTGATGTTCTGTTCGGCTAAATACTGTTTAAATTTTTCTGCTTTTAAATTCATGTTTATCACACCTTCTGCATTGTAGATATCAACTAAATTGAGAAAAGTATCTATTTAGCTTGATTAAGTCATATATATAGTTTATCATTATTTTATAATTTTCTTCAATATATTTTTACATTTTTCTATAAAAAAGAGAATTATCCTTGTATCTGCATGATTGCAATCTTACTGTATGGGAGCTGAACGATATGACAAATGACACTATGGATATCTCCATTGACGATATCATAAACGCAGTAAAGGCCTACAATCCCAATGCTGATTTTCCGCTTATCCTCAAGGCTTACAACCTCGCCAACGAAGCTCACGCCACGCAAAAACGCGTATCCGGCGAAAAGTATATAACTCATCCGCTGCACGTCGCCATGATACTGACGGAGCTGCACATCGACGACGTTACAATCGCCGCGGCACTGCTGCACGATGTCGTAGAAGACACTATCTACACGATTGACCAGATGAAAGAGATGTTCGGCGATGAAGTTGCTATGCTCATCGACGGCGTTACAAAACTCGGGCGCATGAAGTATAAGTCGAAGGAAGACCAGCAGCTGGAAACGTACCGCAAGATGTTTTTGGCTATGGCAAAGGACATCCGCGTCATCATGATAAAGCTTGCTGACCGCCTGCACAATATGCGCACGCTAAAGTATATGCGTGAAGAAAAGCAAAAACGCATTGCCCGCGAAACGCTGGAAGTCTACGCGCCGCTTGCCAACCGACTCGGCATTTCCAACATCAAATGGGAACTTGAAGATCTCTGCCTGCGCTATCTGGAGCCGGAGACGTATTACGATCTCGTGGACAAGGTAAACCAAAAGCGCGAGGAACGCCAGGGCTTTATCAATGCCGCCATCGAAAGCATTCAAAAAGAATTGGACAAGGTTCACCTGAAAGGTGAAATAAAGGGCCGCGCCAAGCATTTTTACAGCATCTACCGCAAGATGAAAAAGGGCAATAAGGAGCTTTCGGATATATTCGACCTGCTCGCTGTACGCGTGCTGGTGCAGACAATTCCCGACTGCTACACTGTGCTCGGCATCATCCATGCGATGTGGAAGCCGCTGCCGGGACGATTTAAAGATTACATCGCTGTGCCCAAGACGAACGGCTACCAGTCGCTGCACACGACAGTCATAACTGACAACGGCATCCCTCTGGAAATCCAGATTCGCACATTTGCAATGCACGCTGTATCAGAATACGGCATTGCAGCGCATTGGAAGTACAAAGAAGCGGGTAATAAGAGCATCGGTGCCAACAGCGAATACGACAAAAAACTTTCGTGGCTGCGCCAGATGATAACGCTGCAAGATGAATTCTCCGACCCGCGTGAATACTTTGAAGCACTAAAGATAGATATATTCTCCGATGAAGTATTCGTCTACACGCCGCGCGGCGACGTAATCAATCTGCCGAAAGGCTCCAATCCCATCGACTTTGCTTACCACATCCATACGGATATCGGCAATCACTGCGTCGGTGCCAAGGTCAACGGCAAGATAGTGCCGCTGGAGTACAAGCTGCAAAACGGCGATGTCGTTTCCGTCGTTACCAATAAGCAGAACAACGGCCCCAGCCCGGACTGGCTCAACATCGTCGCCTCCTCGCAGACGCGCACGAAGATACGCCAGTGGTTCAAGAAGCAAAAGCGTGAAGAGAACGTGGCGCGCGGCATGGAACTTCTGGAATTAGAAGCAAAGCACCTCGGCTATGAATACAAAGACCTCATTAAAAATGACCGCCTCGTGCAGGTGGCAAAGAAGCTCAACATCCAGAATCTGGACGATATGTTTGCTACCATCGGCTATGGCGGGCTGACTGTAAACAGCATAATGAGCAAGCTTATCGCTTTTTACAAAAAAGACCTGCAAGAGATCACACCGCCTGACATCACTCAGATGCTGGAGAAGATCAAGCCGCGCGATCCCAACAAGCAGAAGGCAAGCCACGGCATACTCGTCGAAGGCGAAGCCGGTTTTCTTGTGCATCTTGCCAAATGCTGCAACCCGATACCGGGCGATCAGATAATCGGCTATATCACTCGCGGCCGCGGTGTATCAGTCCACCGCGCTGACTGTCCGAACGTGCTGCGCGAAGGCAACGATATGATGCGCGTAATCGACGTAAACTGGGATGTCGGCACGGATAAGCAGTTCTATCCTGTTACGATAGAAATCGGCTGTTATGACCGCCAAGGCATACTGACGGAAATTCTCGCCCGCATATCCGATGCCAAGATAAATATTGAAAACGTGCTGTCGCGCAGCATTGAAAGCAACAAGACAGCGATAATCTCGATAACATTCAGCATCAAGAACACAGCCCGTGCTGAGCAGCTCATGAACACGCTGCGCCACATCAAAGGCGTTTACAGCGTGCGCCGCACTCTCAGCTCCGGCAAGACAAGGAGTGATTTGCAATGAAAATAAAAGCATTGACCGTAGGTCCTATAATGGAAAACTGCTATATACTGTACGATGAAAAGACGCTCGAAGGCATAATCGTCGATCCGGGCGATGAAGCGGACAGGATTTTATCCGTAGTAAAACAGCTCAATTTAAAAATAAAATACATCGTCAACACACACGGCCATGCCGACCATATCGGAGCTAATGCACAGCTCGTTAGTGCACTCGGCGCAAAACTCGCCATCCATGCCGACGATGCTCCGATGCTGACAGACCCCGGCCTGAATCTGTCCATTTCCGGCTACATGGGACGCACCATCATTTCTCCGCCTGCTGACGTAATACTGCACGAAGGCGACGAAATCAAATTCGGCAGCTGCTCGCTCCGAGTCATCCACACACCGGGCCACACGCCCGGCGGCATCTGTTTAGTAGGTGAAGGTGTCGTGATGAGCGGCGACTCGCTGTTTGAAGGCTCCATAGGCAGGACTGACCTGCCCGGCGGCTCCATGCGCCAGCTGGTAACGGCATTAAAGAAAAAAATCATCGTACTAAATCCTGACTTAAAAGTATATCCCGGCCATGGCGGACCGACTGAAATCGGTTTTGAACGCAATACGAACCCCTATCTGGCATGACGATGCAGCTATCACAATTGCTTATTAAAGACAGCCGGCAGGCATACGAGGAGATGCTGCGCATCGACACCACGCCTGCCGGAGCTGCCATCATGAAAGACAAAGCCGTTTTTAAAGTCGTAAAGCTCACCGGCATAGACTGCCGCGCCGCCAACATATTGAAACAGACCTTTTTGAGCAAAGGCGGCGAAGCAGCCGTGTCGCGCCACTGCGCCGACTTCAGTGAAAAGACGAGCGACGTAATAATAATGGCTACACTGCACCAGTACAAGCAGGCAATACCCGTCCTTAAAGCACAGCCCTGGAAATTAAAAACAGCAGCCGAGCTGCTGGAAAAACTGCTCCATGACGCATAGCAGATAAAGAAGGTTTGATCAGATGAAAAAATATAAAGCCGTCATCTTCGACTTAGATGGCACACTCGTAAACTCCTTAGACGACTTGGCCGACAGTGCAAATGCCGTATTAGCTGAATACGGCTTCCCGCAGCACGATGTAGAAAGCTACAAATACCGCGTCGGCAACGGCATCCGCAAACTCATGCAGCGTGCACTGCCTGAGGACAAGCAGGAAATGCTGGACATTGCCCTCGACAGATTCAAGCAGATATACGCCGCACACAGCCTCGACAAAACAGCACCGTATCCCGGCATCAAAGAACTGCTCCTATCGCTGAAGCAAAAACAGATTCCCATAGCCATCTGCACCAACAAACACGACGAAGCAGCAAAAGAAATCGTAAAAATTCTGTTCGGCAATATCGAATTTGACCAGATAATCGGCGACAAGCCCGGCCTAAAGCGCAAGCCCGACCCCGGCAAAGTCCTAGCCATCGCAGCAAACTGGAATTTACAGCCGGAAGAAATCGCTTACCTCGGCGACTCCGGCGTAGATATGCAGACAGCCGTCAACGCAGGTATGCTGCCCGTCGGCGTACTCTGGGGCTTTAGAAAAGAAGATGAACTAATAGGCAACGGAGCAAAAGTGCTGATAAAATCACCGCTAGAACTGCTGGAAAAAGTTTCATTTTAAGTGTTGATATGAATAAATAGAAAAGCATTTTTCTACGAGAATATCTAATTCATTTTTATAACTGAGAGCACATTCTAGTGTGTTCTCGGTTATAATTTTTTTTACGATATTTATTGCCTGCCTAGCGTATTCGCCCTTAGGGTTTGGCAGAGGAAAATCTTTGACATATTGAGTCATGTACCTTCGCTTGCCAGAGTATAATTTTGTATTGAATTTTATATCGTAGAATTTTTCGATGAAAGTGCTGTTTGCCACGGCTAATGCTAAATATATCAGCTCTTGTGCAATCTCCGGAAAAATATCGATCCAATAGCAGTCTCCATTGACAATAGCACCTGTTTCATCCAGCCAAAACTGGGGTTTATCCGCTATGTCTCTGAAGATGATTTTTCGATGCTTCCATGAAGAAGGGTTTTGAGGAATCCAAATTTCATACCACTTTCGATTGGCTTTTTGTATATAGCGGCGCGAAGATAGCCGTTCATAGTGCTGCAAGAGGTATTTCTTGGCATTAGGATAATCGTCTAAAGCTATGGCAGTACGCTTGCCATTTACAGTTATATGTGTATATAAAATTTTCGATGTAGGCTTGCTGTTTTGTATTATCTGTCC
>CATYZV010000034.1 GCA_958415865.1 uncultured Selenomonadaceae bacterium | reverse complement strand
GTTGTAATCATTAATCTATTGTATGTATATTATTAATGAAGGGAAGTCTTTTCAAGTGGCTTTATTTTCCCGTTGGAAAGTAAGAAACAGGACGCTGGCACTGCTCTGGTTTGTCTACATCGTAGCTTACATAGACCGCGCCAATTTCAATGTTGCCGCTCCGTTTATTCAAGATGCGCTGCAATTCACCTCAGGCCAGATGGGCATGATCATGAGTGCTTTTCTGATCGGCTACGGCTGGTTTCAGGTGTTCGGCGGCATATTCGCTGACAAATTCGGCGCGCGCAAGGGAATGGCGTTCGCTATCTTCTGGTGGTCTGTCTGCACCATTTTGACCGGTGCGGCATGGGGCTTTATAAGCCTCGTCGTAATTCGTTTCGTATTCGGTGTCGGAGAATCCTTCCATCCGCCGGCTTCGTTCAAGGCTGTCGCCGTATGGTTCCCCCGCAGGGAACGCCTGAGGGCAAATTCTCTTATGCTCTGCGCTCTCGCCTTAGCTCCTGCTATAACGCCGTTCTTCGTCGTAACGTGCATGGAAACATTCGGCTGGCGCGAAGTATTTTACTTCTTCTCGATTCCCGGCTTTATCGTTGCATGGCTGATTTGGCGCAATCTGCACGATGATCCTGCCGACCATCCCGATATGACGAAAGCTGAACTGGCTGAAATATACGACGGCCAGACGAAGGAACAGCGCGAAAGAAAGATAAGCTACCGCGAAGCCTTCAAGACTCCGGGGCTGCTGCTGTTCTGCGTAACGTACTTCTTTTTCGATATGACGTTTTGGGGCTTCTTCTCGTGGCTGCCGTCCTATCTCGTCAAGGTAAGGGATTTCAGCCTGATAAAAATCAGCATTTATGCGGCACTGCCGTTCTTTGCCGGCTTTTTAGGCCTTCTGGCTGCTAATTTTCTCTACAAAAAGATCTTCGGCAATAATAAAAAAGTATTCTTGATAACTATATGGCTCGTCGGTGCTGTTTCAATGTACTTTGCCTATGCAGCGCAGAATCCGCAGCTCTGTGTATTCTTCCTGTCGCTGACATCGTTCTCCGCCATCTACATGGGCTTTGCTCCTTTTTGGGGACTCGTTACGGAAATCCTGCCATCGCAGTCCATGGGCTTTTTCAGCTCGCTCATCAATGCCGCCGGCAAGATAGGCGGTGCGCTCGCTCCTATGGGCATCGGCTTCTTGATCGACTACACAGGCAGCTACGGAGCAGGCTTTGCCATGATGGAAGTATGCCTCGTAATCGCCTCCGGGTTGATTTTACTGATTAAAGAACCGCAGCATGAAAAAGTAGAAGAACACAAATTGAAAACCGTTTAATTTTGCCTTGGCAATAAAAAAGATGCAGATACAATTTCGTACCTGCATCTTTTTTTAGTTGAAGCCTAAAGGAAATATCTGGATGAATTGGATATCTACGCCCAAGGCGTGCATTATGGAATCGCCTTTGAATACGTATTGGAAATCCTCGTTTAGAATCAGGCTTTCCATATCGTCTACATACGTTTCTTCATCGCCTTCATCGTCTATCACCGTGATGCTTCTGAGATTTTTGACCACGATCGGCTGGTCGGTGTCGACTATTTTTACTACTGCATACATCGAAAAATCCTCCTTTGCGATTTATCTACCGGAGAATCTTCTATCTCGATGGCTCAAAATCCTTCTTTTATTTTAACAGCTCACCAGCGATCGCCGCAGCCGTGATGGCCTCCGCGATGTCCGCACCAGCTGTCATCATCGTCATCATCATAGCAGTGTTCATAGCCGTAATCACCGCCGGTTTTCATATCAGCTAAGATAGCATCGGCGCGCTGCTGACTGATTCTGCCTTCAGCTACGGCTTCATCGAGGCGTGCTTTGCGCAGTTCTATCATATCGGCTTTGAATTCGTCAAGCTTGCCTGCTTCATCAGCTATCTGGGCGAAGGATTTGCCCGTGTCTTTGCGTTCTTCGATGATGCTTTCAACGCTGCGGCCCGTAACTTCTGCCGTTATCTGTGCGGGATTGTCAGGTGTATCTGACGGCTGAGCGAATACGCTCATAGCACTCAGCGATAAAACAGCTGCCGCAGTACCGCATACGATTAATTTTTTTAAGTTCTTCATGATTTATGCCTCCTGTGCAAATTCATTTTATACTATAAATATAGCAGATATATTTGACAAAATTGTGTCGAAAAGAAATTTATTTTATTTTTTCGGCAGGGTAAAAGTGAATTTTGCACCGCCGTCAGAGCAATTCGCAGCATTTACATCTATATTGTGCCGCCGAGCTATCTGATAGGCGATGGCAAGCCCCAGCCCGGTGCCGCTCTTATTGCGTTCGTCGCGCGTCTTGTAAAACCGCTCAAAGATATGCGGCAATAGCTGCGGGTCTATGCCGGGGCCATGGTCGCGTATTACTATTTGATTTTCATCTGCTGTAGTGTCTATAACAGCATTTTCAGGCGAAAATTTTACGGCATTGTCGAGCACTATCATCAGCATTTGGCGCAGCCTGCCATAGTCAGCTAAAAGGCACGTATCCTTGCAGCGGATATCAGCATGGATTTTGACCTGCTTTGCTTCGGCGAGACGGCCGGCACTCCGCAGAACATCGCTTATCACATCGCCGAGGACGGCCCGGTGCATCTCTATTTTAAAATCGGCATTTTGCAGGCGGGATAAATCCAATAAATCGCCGACTAACCGTTCTAGGAATTTTGCTTCGCTGAGCATCTGTTCATGGTATTGGCGGACTTTATCGGGTTCAGTTACAATGCCGTCGTGCAGAGCCTCAAGTGAGCCGCGGATGACGGTAACGGGCGTTCTGAGCTCGTGCGATACGTTGGCAGTGAAGTCGCGCCGCATTTTATCGAGTGCATCGCTGCGCCGCTTTGCTTCGTCGAGCCGGACGGAGAGCGTATCGAGAGCCGAGGCAAGCTCGCCTATTTCATCGCCGCGCTCCATTTTGCACTGAGCCTTGTAATCGCCCTTTGCCAAGCGCAGGGCAGTTTCCTTCATCTTCAACAGCGGCCGCGTGAATACGTAGGAAAAAGCCGAGGCGAGCACGGCGGCAACCGCTAGAGCTATGGCGAGGCTGGAGGCTAGTATCAACAGCCCGCGGCTCACAGCTTCATTCATGCCGGCGACAGGAGAATGGAGCAGCACTGCTCCTTTTATCTGACCATGATGATTTTTGATAGGCACGCCGACTGTCAAAGTCAGCTGGGACAATACATCGCTGAAACCTTCGCTGAACACGGTCTGTCCCGTCATGACCTGATCTATGACACCGGCGGCATCGGGCGGCAGGTCAGCCATGCGGTATTGGCGGCGGTGGTGCATCATGCCGTGGCCCATCGGCAGGGAAGGAGTCAGCAGATTCTTGTCTGCATCAACTATCCAGACATCTCCGCTTGTTATATCGCTTATGCAGCGCAGGTAGATGCCCGTCATCATGCCGGAGCCTCTGCCGTCAGATAGATTGTCCGCTATCATCTGAGCCGTGTGCTGCATCTGAGCTTTGTGCAGCTGCAATGTGTAATTCTTAAACAATCCGGTAAATACAGCTCCAACGGCAAGAGCAAATACTATCAGCGCGGCGGCAAAGCCCAGCCCCAATTTGACGGCAATGCTTTTAAACAGCTTCGCCATCGCTGTATTCCTCAAATTTATAGCCTACGCCCCAGATGGTTTTTATCTCCCAGCCCTCATGCGCCTTAGCGGACAATTTAGCCCGCAGCCGCCTTATGTGCGTGTCCACTGTCCTGCTGTCTCCGCAGTAATCGTAGCCCCAGAGCATATCGAGCAGGCTGCTGCGTGAAAATGCGCGATTTTTGTGGCTCGCCAATGTCCATAGGATATCGAATTCTTTATGCGTCAGCGGAATCACTTCATCATCTATCCTTGCCGTGAATTCATCTAAGTTCAGCAGCAGATTACAGCAGTGCAGTACATTCTGCTTTTTGGCGGGAGGCAGGCGGCGCAGCACTGCCTTGATGCGTGCCATGACCTCGCCCGGCGAAAAAGGCTTGACGATGTAATCATCTGCACCGATCTCCAGCCCCATTATTTTGTCGTAGTCTTCGCCGCGCGCCGTTACCATTATGATGGGAACATTTGACTTGCTGCGGATTCGGCGGCATACGCCAAAGCCGTCGATGCGGGGCAGCATGACATCAAGCAGTATCAAATCGGGCTGTTCGCGCTCGAATAATTCTATTGCGATCTGCCCGTCAAACGACTTTATTACGCTGTATCCTTCCTTTTTAGCGTAGTCTTCCAGTATGGAAACTATCTGCCTGTTGTCGTCGACTATCAGCAGCTTTACATCATTCATATAATCCACCTTTTACAAAAAGAACCGCAGTCAAATGGCAATCATTTACTGCGGTTCTAGGTATTTTTAAATTTTATGCTTTATTCGGCATGGAATGAACGAGATCCTCGTCTTTTACTTTTTCTTCAGCCGGTTTTTCTTCGGCTTCAGTGCTTTTATCGGCAGGAGCAGCTTCAGCTGTCGGAGCCTCAATCGGTGCCGGCTCCGGTTTTTCTTCCTGAATGTCGCAGATGCCCTCTAAGCTGCCGGTCTTCATAATCTGCTGAAGTTCTTCAGCCTGGAGCGTTTCTTTTTCGATCAATGCCTTGGCGATCAGGTGCAGCTTGTCGATATTTTCAACGAGCAGGCGGCGGCATTCTTCATATGCTTCTTCGATGTAGCGGCGCACTTCCTTGTCGATTTCGCAGGCTACATCTTCGCTGTAATTGCGCTGATTGTTGAGGTCGCGTCCGAGGAATACCTGATGGTCCTGGCCTTCGCCGAACGAGATAGGGCCGAGCACATCGCTCATGCCGTACTGCGTGATCATGCTGCGCACGAGGGAGGATGCCTGCTGAATATCGTTAGAAGCACCGGTGCTGATTTCCTTGAGCACCACTTCTTCAGCGACACGGCCGCCGAGCATCGTCTTGAGACGGTCGAGCAGTTCACCGCGCGTTGCGTACGAGCGGTCTTCCTTCGGGAGCATCAGCGTGTAGCCGCCGGCGCGTCCGCGCGGTATGATCGTAACCTTGTGCACGGGGTCAGCATTGGGCAGCAGCAGCCCGATCAAAGCATGGCCGCCTTCATGGTAAGCCGTCAGGCGTTTTTCGCGGTCGCTGATGACCTTGGACTTGCGTTCAGGGCCAGCGATTACGCGTTCGATGGAATCTTCCAGAGCATTCATCGAGATGGTTTTTCTATTGCGGCGTGCCGAAAGCAGTGCCGCTTCATTTACGAGGTTGCTCAAATCCGCACCGGTGAAGCCGGGAGTGCGGCGTGCCAGCACGTTGAGATTTACATTTTCTTCAATCGGCTTGCCCTTGGTATGAACCTTTAGAATCGCTTCGCGTCCGCGCACGTCGGGTCTGTCGACTACGATCTGGCGGTCAAAGCGTCCGGGGCGCAAAAGTGCCGGGTCGAGGATATCGGGGCGGTTGGTAGCTGCGATGATTATGATGCCTTCATTGGCAGCAAAGCCGTCCATTTCGACGAGCAGCTGGTTGAGCGTCTGCTCGCGTTCATCGTGCCCGCCGCCGAGGCCTGCGCCGCGCTGGCGTCCCACGGCATCGATTTCGTCGATGAACACGATGCACGGCGCGTTTTTCTTAGCCTGTTCAAACAGGTCGCGCACGCGCGATGCGCCGACGCCGACGAACATTTCTACGAAGTCGGAGCCGCTGATAGTGAAGAATGGAACGCCTGCTTCACCGGCTACAGCCTTGGCGAGCAGCGTCTTGCCTGTGCCCGGAGGACCGAACAGCAGCACGCCTTTGGGGATATGCGCGCCGATATCGTTGAACTTCTTCGGATGCTTCAGGAATTCTACGACTTCTGCCAGTTCCTGTTTTGCTTCGTCAGCACCGGCTACGTCGCTGAAAGTAACCTTGACTTTATCGCCCATCATCTTGGCACGGCTCTTGCCGAACGACATCACTCGGCTGCCGCCGCCCTGCGACTGCTGCATTATGAAGAACCATACAGCGATCAGAAGGATCATAGGCAGAAGAGAAGAGAACAGCGTCATCCACCACGGAGTTTCCGGCGGATTTTCAGCTTTGATCTCTACGCCGTTTGCCTGCAGCGTCTTGACCAGATTTTCATCGCCGTTGGGGTAGCCCGGCGTTATGGTCGTGAATTCGGTGCCGTCGCTCAGCGTGCCTTTGATGTTGTTGTTCTGAATGACGACTTTGGATACGTTTTTATCATCTACCTGTTTCACAAATTCTGTATAGTTTATTTCCTGTTTATTGCTGTTGTCTACAGAGAAATGGTCTATTACAGTTATTGCGATGAGAATGATCAGCAGGTAGAAGCCTACATTGCGCAAAAATTTATTCAATCGAGTGCCTCCTCACAGCAAATATCTATAATTTTATAGTTCCTAATTATATCATATAACCGGGTTATTTAACAATACGATTTAGATATTGTTTATTTAGTATATACTTCCGGCTTCAAGATACCGATGTAAGGCAGATTGCGGTAGCGGCTGTCGTAGTCGAGGCCGTAGCCGACGAGAAATTCATTGGGCACGTCGTAGCCTACATAGTCTACTTTGACATCGACTTCGCGGCGGCTCGGCTTGTTGAGCAGGGCGCAGAGCTTTACGCTTGCCGGATGGCGCGATTTCATATTGCGCAGCAGATACGACAGCGTAAGCCCGGAGTCGACGATATCTTCAACTATTATGACGTGCTTGCCTTCGATGCTGAAATCGAGGTCTTTTAATATTTTGACCTGACCGCTGCTGCTCGTGCCTTTGCCGTAGCTGGATGCCGCCATGAAGTCAAAAGCGACAGGGACCTTGATAGCGCGGACGAGATCGCTGTAGAAGATGATCGCGCCTTTTAAGATGCCGATAGCGTAGATTTCCTTGCCGGCATAATCGCGGTTGATTTCATCGGCGATTTTCTGCACGCACTGTTTGAGCTCTTCTTCCGTGAAAAGTATAGATTTAATGTCGTTGTCCATAGGGTTTGCAGTCATTTTAATATTACCACCTAATCTAAATTTTTTGTTGTTTTATTTATTTGCAGCTGCCATATGCTGCTGCTCGTCTTTTCGGGCACGCAGCGTGCATCCTGACGGATGCCTGACAGCCAGATGATGCCCATATCGTCGCAGACCAGCGGAACGAGATCTCGCCGTTCTGCCGGTATTTTGCTGTCTATCAATATATCCTTTATCTTTTTGCTGCCGCTCATGCCCTTGGGCGTGATTTTATCTCCCCTGCGGCGATTGCGGACGATCAGCCGCCCTGCTATCTTGTCAGCGTCGATGAAGATAGTATCGCGTCCCTTGACAGGGAAAATACTTTCCACGGGGCGGATGCTCAGGACAAAGCCGCCGGGCAGAAGCGTCGAGCCGTTTACGGATGCCACTATATTATATTCAGCTGATACAGGCGTATTACCTTCTTTAGCAGCCGGAAAAATTTTTAAAATTTCATAGCTGCGCGTTATCCTGATGCCTCCGGGCAGCTGGAGCAGCGCACCGGTATGTCCGTCGTAGAGGAAAGAATCTATTTTCTCGATATGCTCGAACGTTATATCCGCCAGCGAAGAAGTCATTTCAGAAATCGCTTGACGGTAGATTTCCCGGCGGATGCTCAGATGTTCACCCTGCAGCTTTTCTATTGATAAGCTGACAGCACCGTCTTTTTTGCAGCTAAGCTCAGCTGTGCGGCTCTTGGCGTATTCAATTATGAAATCGTGTTCATCCGCTATGAGCCGGGCACTGCGGCAGATGGCTGCGGCGGCTTTGCCGTTGTACTTTTCCAGCTGAGGCATAAGCTCCAGCCGTATGCGGTTGCGCTCGTAGCACGTGCAGAGATTCGTATCATCGTGGCGCGGCTTCAGCTGCCTTTCACTGCAATAAGCCTCTATCTCAGCGCGGTAGAGGCAGAGAAACGGGCGCAGGATATCGCCGCTGACGGGCTTCATGCCGCTGAGTCCCTGAGGCCCTGCACCGCGCAGAAGGTGCTGAAGCACCGTTTCCGCCTGGTCGTTCAGATGGTGTGCCGTAACGATACCGTCGGCATGAATCTCTTTTGCCACGGTGCGCAGAAAATCGTAGCGCAGCCTTCGTGCGGCCGTTTCTTCTGACAGCTTGTGCTCTTTTGCAAATGACGGCACGTTTAAGTGCCGAATGTGAAACGGCAATTTACGTTCTTGGCAAAAATTTTCTACAAAGGCAGCATCAGCGAGCGAAGATGCTCCGCGTATGCCGTGTTCAGCATGAGCTATATGCAGCGTCAAATCGTATTTTTCCTGCAAGCGGCAGAAGATGTCGGCGAGAGCCAGAGAATCAGGGCCGCCGGAGCAGGCTATCAGCAATATCTGAGAATGGCGCAGCAGATTATTTGCGCGGCAGAAATCTTCTACTTTGGCGAGAATGTTTTCACTCAGCAAATTATTTTCTCCTGATTTTTCATAGATTAGTCCCTGAGCATATAAGCACAAAAAGCACTCTTAAAAAAGAGTGCTTCCATTTTTTATTCGTATTTGCGTCCGCCGCCGCGTCCACCGCGCTTGGAGTCCGTCTTGCGGCGCAGGTCTGTGAGCTTTTCATCGCTGTCTTTGAGGAATTTTGATAATTTATCTTCAAAGGATGCGCTGTGCGCATGTCTGCGAAAATCATTGTTGTACTGTCTACGAGGAGCAGAGCGGAAATTACCTGCCTGTGCGGGACGGGCACTCTTTTCTTCCGGTTTCTTTTCCTGCAGCTGTTTGATGGATAAACCGATCTTTCCATGGTCATCTACGCTCAAGACTTTTACTTTGACCTTGTCTTTTTCTTTTAGAAAGTCGTTTACATCCTTGACATAAACATCTGCAACTTCTGAAATATGTACCAAACCAACTTTTCCGCCGGGTAATTCAACGAATGCGCCGAATTTGGTAATACCTGTTACCACACCTTCTAAGATATTGCCAACTTCAATTGACATGCTCTTTATGTTTCCTCCTTAAAATAATAACTATAAACTTTTCTTATTATACCCTTGCCTTGCAAAAAGTGTCAATACAATCAATATTAATATGTTATTTATTTTCAGGGGAATTTTCTGCACTGTCTTCGGCAGGCTCATCAGAAGATATATACGGCACTTCACCGGGCTTTGTCATGCCCAGTTCTTCGCGCGCTATTTTTTCGATGTATTCCGGCTTATCGAGGTTTTCCTTTTCCTGCTTGAGCGCGTTGTTCATCTCTGTGGCTTTGTTGAGCCGTTCTTGAGCGACAGAGGTTTCCTGCCCGATTTCACTCAAATAGACTTCCTGCTGGACGATGATCACCAGCATATAGCCCATCATCGCCAAAAAGACGCACACCACGATTTTATCTAAGAATTTTCTCATTGCAGTCTCCTTGTGATTAATCCAGCCCGAACTTGGCGGCGATGGTGTCGGCTACATCGTCAGCGGCAAGCGGCTTTCTCAATTTCTGCGCTCCCTTGCGCAGCTGAGGCAGGATGGTAGCATCCGACAGCAGTTCTCTGACGACGGCATCCATCGTGTCTTCGTGCTTGACCCAGACGGCGGCACCTTGTCCAGCTATGAACTTGGCGTTGTCGGCTTCCGGCCCCGGAATAGGATTGTGCAGCACCATCGGCAGTTCCATGGCGAGAGCCTCGCTGATGGTCAGCGCGCCGGGCTTGCTGATCAAAAACGTCGATACTGCCATGAGTTCCTGAATGTTGTGCGAGTAGCCCCAGACGATTATCTTGTGCTTGGACTGCTGCGTCTGAGCGTATTCGTTAATCTCCGACCAAAGCGATACATTGGCACCCGTTACGACGAGGATCTGCAGCTGCTTTTGCAGTTTTTCGATCTGCATCAGCGCGTCTTTTACGCCGCCCATGCCCAGACCGCCGCCCATCATCAGTATTATGGGCTTAGAGCCATCGAGCTTGAATTTTTCCAATAGAGCTTTTTTGTCATACGGCTGGCGGAACTTGTAGCTTATGGGAATGCCTGTGGCAAATATCTTGTCCTGAGATATATTTTCCGACATCAAAGCTTGTTTTATCTGTTCGCTGGCGGTGAAATAGACATCGGTATTCTTATTGACCCAGAACTGGTGCATACAGAAATCAGTCATCACGGTGGCAAGCGGTATATCAAGCCCGCCCGACTGCTTTAGCGAAGACGCAGCAGCACCGGGAAACGGATGCGTGCAGATTATGATATCAGCTTCATACTTTTCAATCAGCGCGCGCATATCCTTGCGCATGGCATGAGCAAATAACGTCTGAGCCGTGTTCGTCTTGGTGGAACCGGCAGTGAATTTGTAAAAAAACTCGTAGAGATTAGGCACATAATCCAGCATTTTCAAATAGATATCCTTAACGAGGCTGTTCATGTACGCCGTTTCGGTGGACATGAAGTCGATGACGTTGACTTTATTCACAGGATATTTGCGTTTGATAGCTTCAGCAACTGCCTTTGCAGCTTTATTATGGCCTGCTCCCATCGAGGCAGTTACGATAATAATGTTTTTACCTGACATCTCTTATATCCTCCAGTTT
>CATYZV010000033.1 GCA_958415865.1 uncultured Selenomonadaceae bacterium | reverse complement strand
TGACATGATCTTTATTTCATATTAAATAATATTTCGGAGGTATCATATCCATGAAGACCATTGAACAGATCGTATCTGTATTGGAAAATGCCCAAGTAAAAGGCAGCACAGATGCACAGATCGAATTCATCACCCACGATTCGCGCCGCGTCAGAGCAAACACTTTATTCGTCTGCATACGCGGCACGCGCGTAGACGGCAATGCTTTCATTCCGCAGGCAGTGAAAGCGGGAGCGTGCGCCGTGATGACGGAGGAAGATGTCAATGTGCCCGAAGGCGTTACCGTCATCAAAGTGCCCGACCTGCGCCTGGCTATGGAAACGGCTGTGCCGTTCTTTTATGATTATCCCGGCAAAAAAATGCGCATGATAGGCGTTACGGGCACGAACGGCAAGACGAGCAGCACTTATATGCTCCGCAGCATTCTGCGCAGTGCAGGCTATAGGGTCGGTGTCATCGGCACTATCAAGATAATGATAGAAGATGAAGAACTGCCGATTCACAACACCACGCCCGATGTCATCGACCTGCAGGAAACGCTGGCACGCATGTACGCAGCTAAAATCGATTACGTCGTGATGGAAGTATCTTCCCACGCGCTGGCTATGAACCGCGTAGCGGGCTGCGAATTTGATACGGCTGTATTCACGAATCTGACGCAGGACCATCTCGATTTCCACAAGACGATGGAAAATTACGCTCTTGCCAAGGCGAAATTATTCGACAGCCTGACGGCTCCGAATCTCGTCAAGACCGGCAAGACGGCAGTCATCAACGCTGACGATGAATTCGGCGGCAAGATAATGATCGAGCATACGAAATGCAGGTTGATAACGTACGGCATTAAAAATGAAGCCGACCTAAGAGCGGAAAATCTCGAGATAAAAGCTTCCGGCACGTCGTTTGACCTTGAATACGAAGGCGAACAGATACATTTTGACCTCAAGATAACGGGTATGTTCAACGTATACAACGTGCTCGGCGTTATCGGCGCGGCACTTGCTGAGCATATGACGCTTAAAACGATCAAAGCTGCTCTGGAAAAATTTGAAGCCGTATCGGGCCGCTTTGAACTCGTGCGCGAAGGACAGGACTTCAGCGTAATCGTCGACTATGCTCACACTCCGGACGGACTGGAAAACGTATTAAAGACGGCGCGCGAAATCGCAAAAAAACGCCTGATTGTGGTATTCGGCTGCGGCGGCGACCGCGACAGGACGAAACGCCCGATAATGGGACGCATAGCGGCACAGCTCGCCGATGTCGTAATAGCCACCTCCGACAACCCGCGCACGGAAGATCCTGAGTTCATTCTCTCGCAGGTAGAAGAAGGCGTACTGCCTGCCCTGCACGGCAATTTCCACGAAAAGATCACTGACCGCCGCCAAGCCATCTTCCGCGCTATAGAATTGGCTCAGCCCAATGATATCGTACTGATAGCAGGCAAAGGCCATGAAAATTACCAGATATTGAAGACAGGCACGATTCATTTTGACGATAAAGAAGTAGCAAGAGACGCTATTAGGAGGAAGCTCAATGGCTGATTTTCAATTCACTATGGCTGATGTGATGAAGGCGACGAATGCCGTCATTAAAAAGACGCTTTCCGCATCGGTATTCGGCGGCGTAACGACTGATACGCGCAAGATAGAAGACGGCATGCTGTTCGTGGCACTGAAGGGCGAACGCTTCGACGGGCATGATTTCATCGCTCAGGCGGCTGAAAAAGGCGCGCTCGGAGCCGTCGTGAACAAGGATTACGACGTATCAAAGCTCGACGGCATCGACATCGACGTGTTTGCCGTCGACGATACTCTGACAGCGTATCAGCAGCTCGCGGCATTCTGGCGCGACAAATTCAAAATCCCTGTGATAGCCATCACAGGCTCCAACGGCAAGACGACGACGAAGGACTTGACGGCGGCTGTATTGTCCGGCAAGTGGAATGTGTTGAAGACGCAGGCTAATTTCAACAATGAAATCGGCCTGCCGATGACGCTTTTGCAGCTCAACAAGTCCCATCAGGCGGCAGTCGTGGAAATCGGCATGCGCGGTCTCGGACAGATAACGGCCATGGCGAAGGTGGCAAAGCCCACCATCGGCGTGATCACCAATGTCGGCGAAACTCATATGGAACTGCTCGGCTCGATGGAAAACATCGCCAAGGCAAAATCGGAAATGGCACGCGCTATCCCCATCAGCGGCAAAGTCGTGCTAAACGCTGACGATCCTTACGTATCGAAGATGAATGAAGTTACCAAGGCTCGCGTGATTTACTTCAGCATCGATCATGCCGGCGATATCAAGGCGTTCGATATCGAGACGAAAAATAGCGGCATTACGGAATTTGATGCTATAATCGGCGGGCAGACGGCGCATTTCACGCTCAATATGCTCGGCAGGCACAATGTCTACAACTGCTTGGCTGCTCTTGCAGTCGGCTACGCCTGCGGACTGACCGTTGAAGAAATGCAGCGCGGCCTCGCCGGCTTCAAGCCCACTGCCATGCGCTTTGAGTACAAGAAGATCGGCGATTTTGCCGTGATCAACGATGCCTATAACGCCAGCCCCGCTTCCACCGAAGCCGCTCTGTCCAATCTGGAACAGGTGGCAAAGGGCAGGAAGATACTCGTGATGGGCGATATGTTTGAACTGGGCAGTGCTGAAGAACGCGCGCACCGCGATGTGGGCACGAGTGCAGCAGCTCACCATATCGACATCGTGATAACGCGAGGCGAGCTGACTCACTTCACGGCACAGGCAGCGCGTGCGGCAGGTGTGCCTGAGGTACATGAATGTCAGACGCACGAAGCGGCGGCAGATCTGCTGAAAAAACTGCTGAAGCCGGGCGATACTGTACTGTTTAAAGGCTCACACGGTATGCACATGGAAAAAATAATCGAAATGCTGGAGAATAATTATAAATGATAGACATCAATGTGCTGCCGTCAGCGGCAGCAGTAATAATAGCGGCTCTAGTTGTGCTCATCACCGGCCCGTTTTTGATACCGGAGCTGCACAAATTGAAATTCGGGCAGAGCATCCGCGAAGAAGGCCCTAAGAGCCATCAGAAAAAATCCGGTACGCCGACGATGGGCGGCATCATGATAATCGGCGGCATAACCATCGCTACGTTAATCTGTGCTGACTGGACGGTGGAAATCGCGCTGGCACTGTTTGTAATGCTGGGCCATTTCGTGCTGGGCTTCCTCGACGACTACATCAAAGTCGTACTGAAGCGCAATCTGGGACTTAAAGCCAAGCAAAAACTGCTCGGCCAGCTGATAATCGCCGTAGTCGTTACCTACATCGGCATCAACTACGCGGGGCTTACTCAGGACGTATGGATTCCGTTCCTCGGCAGATCGTACGATATCGGCTGGTTTTACTACGTGCTCGTCATCGGCGTATTAGTAGGCACGACGAATGCCGTCAATCTGACGGACGGTCTGGACGGGCTTGCCTCCGGCGCGATGGCTGTAGCTTCTCTGGGCTTTGTGGCAGTCTGCCTCTACTTCGGCAAGACGAATCTCGCCATATTCAGCTTTGCCTGCTTCGGCGCGTGCGTGGCATTTTTGAAATTCAATTACCATCCGGCAAAAGTATTCATGGGCGACACCGGCTCGCTCGCACTCGGCGGCGCACTTGCAGCACTCGGCATTTTGACGAAGACAGAATTGCTGCTGATAATCCTCGGCGGCCTGTTCGTAATAGAAACATTGTCTGTCATTATTCAGGTAATTTCCTTCAAGACGACCGGCAAGCGCGTATTCTTGATGAGCCCTATTCATCATCACTTTGAATTGAAGGGCTGGTCGGAAACGCGCGTCGTCCTGACCTTCTGGTCAGCAGAATTCGTATTCTGCGTGCTCGCTATGCTGACACTGCATTTCAGCTAAAGATATCACAATATTAATCGAGGTAATTAGTAAAAATGGATTTGAAGAATAAGAATATAATCGTTGTCGGTGCAGGCATCAGCGGTTTTGCTGCGGCAAAGCTCGCCAAAAAGCTCGGCGCAGACGTTACGCTCAGCGATGCCAATTCCAAAGTGGAAGAAAAACACGATTTAACTCCCCTGCGCGATGCTGATATAAAAATCGTGCTCGGCCCGCAGACGGAAGATACGTTTAAAGATGCAGACCTCATCATCATATCGCCTGCCGTGCCGCGCCATATTCCCTTATTTGAAGCGGTTGGCCGAAAAGTGCCCATCATCAGCGAAGTGGAATTTGCCTACAAGCTCGCCAAATCTCCTATTTATGCCGTTACCGGCACGAACGGCAAGACGACTACTACCATGCTGCTCGGCGACCTCATGAAGACGATTTACGGCGCGGACAAAGTCGGCGTAGGCGGCAACATCGGCACGCCGCTCTGCGAAGAATGCTACCGCATCGGCGAAGGCGGCTGCATCGTGGCGGAAATATCCAGCTACCAGATGGAAGCCTCCAAGGACTTCACGACGAAAGGCGCGGCTATCTTGAACGTAACGCCCGACCATCTGGCACGCCACAAGACGATGGATGTGTATCAGGCGGAAAAGGAAAAGGTGTTCGCCCACCATACGAAAGATGATTTCCTTGTGCTCAATTACGAAGATGAACGCACGCGCTCCATGGCACAGCGTGCCAAGAGCACAGTCTGCTTCTTCAGCAGTAAGCGCGAACTCGATGAAGGCGCGTTCGTAAAGGACAATCAGCTCGTGATACGCTGGAAAGGGCTTTTGCACATCATATGCAATGTAGACGATATGCAGATAAAAGGCTCCCACAATGTGGAAAACGCCTTGGCGGCACTTTCCATGGCATTTCTTGCCGGCGGAAACATCGAAAAGATGGCGGAAGCATTGAAGGCCTTCAAGCCCGTGGAACACCGCATTGAACCTGTCAAGACGATCGACGGCGTAACGTATTACAACGATTCCAAGGCGACGAATCCCGAAGCCTCCAACAAGGCAGTGGCTACATTCCCGCACATCATCTTGATCGCAGGCGGCGACGACAAGAAGACTCCGCTCGATGAATTCTATTCGCTCGTAAAACAGCACGTCGATAAACTGATCCTCGTCGGCGACGGCGCAGCGCGCTTCAAGGCGGAAGCACTCAAAAACGGCTACCCCGCAGAAAACATCCTCGAAGCAGGCTACGACATGGCAAAGGCTGTCAAGCTCGCCCATGACTGTGCCAAAGCACCGCAGGTCGTGCTGCTCTCTCCTGCCTGCGCCAGCTTCGATATGTACGACGGCTATGAACAGCGCGGACGCGATTTCAAACGCCTCGTAAATGAATTATAATCTAAACTGAAAGAAGGGTATTTAAATGAGGATAATCGTATCCGGAGGCGGTACCGGCGGACATATTTACCCCGCAATTACCCTTATCAACAATATAAAAAAACTCGTGCCCGATGCTGAATTTCTCTACGTCGGCACCAAGCGCGGCCTGGAAGCCGATATCATCCCGCGCGAGCATATACCGTTCGTAACGCTCGACATCCAAGGGCTGGAACGCCATCTGACACCGCACAATCTCGTCGTGCTGGGCAAGGCATTAAAAGGCGTGGCAAAGGCACACAGCATTGTGCGCGATTTCAAGCCGGACGCGGCAGTCGGCACGGGCGGCTACGTCTGCGGCCCTATTTTGATGGCGGCTGCACTGATGGGCGTGCCGTCTTTGATTCAAGAGCAGAATGCCATACCGGGCATAACGAATAAAATTCTCTCGCGCTTCGTGGACAAAATAGCTGTAGGCTACCGGCGGGCACAGAAATTTTTCCCGGCTGACAAGGCGGTATTCACCGGCAATCCCATCCGCGACGATATACTGTCGAGCACGCGCGATGAAGGCTTGATGGAATTCTCGCTCGACATGAAGAAAAAGACGATTCTGATCTCTGGCGGCAGCCGCGGTGCGCACAGCATCAACAAAGCAATGCTGGACGTGCACGCTCATTTTGCCGGCAATTACCGCGTACAGCTGATGCACGTTACCGGCAAGAATGAATACGATTTCGTCATCAAGGGGCTGAAGGACAAGGGCATCGACATAGATAAGGTAGACAATCTCTTCGTCTATCCGTATTTGTACGATATGCCCAAAGCGATGGCAGCGGCGGATATAGCCGTATCGCGTGCCGGAGCTACGAGCCTTGCAGAACTTACGGCTCGCGGCGTGCCTTCGGTCTTGATTCCCTATCCGTACGCAGCTGAAAACCATCAGGAATTCAACGCGCGTGAATTGGAAAAGCAGGGCGCGGCAAAAGTCATCCTCAACAGTGAACTGACGGGCGAAAGGCTCATTGCAGCACTGGAGGATATGCTCTCTAGCGAAACGCGCCTGCTGAACATGGCGGAAGCCAGCTGCAATATGGGCAAGCCCGGCGCGGCTATGACCATCGCAGAGATGATAACGGCAATGGCTAAAAAATAAGCAAAAAGTAAAATAGATTGCATATTAAATCAAACAAGCGTACAATTCAATCATAAGAAAATACAACCATAGTTAAGGGGTGAATTACCAAGTGATTGGTAATGTAAAAAAACTGCATTTCATCGGCATCGGCGGCGTAGGCATGAGTGCCATCGCCGAAGTCATGCTCGACAAAGGCTATACTATATCCGGCTCTGACCTCAGCGAATCGCCGGTCGTAAAAAAACTGCAAGCAAAAGGTGCTAAGATATATCGGGGACACAAAGCGGAAAACGTGGCAGGCAAAGATGCTATCGTCTACTCGTCCGCCATCCATCCCGACAATCCCGAAATGGTAGCGGCAAAAGCGGCAGGCTTGAAGATATACCACCGCTCGGACATCCTCGCTGAACTCTTGAACAGCCAGGACGGCATCGCCGTTGCCGGTGCGCACGGCAAGACGACGACCTCCTCGATGATCAGCGTCGTACTCGACCATGCCAAAGTCGACCCGACCATCATAATCGGCGGCTTCGTCGATTACCTCGGCGGCAATGCCAAGCTTGGCAAATCCGGCTATCTCGTCGCTGAAGCTGACGAAAGCGACGGTTCTTTCCTCAAGTTCTACCCGCATATTGCAGTTGTAACGAATATCGAAGATGACCATATGGACCACTACGGTTCTATGGAAAATATCATAAAGGCATTCGTGCAGTTCATTCAGAACTTAGACCCCGAAACGGGGCTTGCCGTGCTCTGCTTCGACAATGAAAACATCAGAAACATCGCCGACAAGACGGGCAGGCATTACATCAGCTACGCGCTCGACCACGCAGCTGACTACACGGCTAAGAACATTCACTTCGACGGCACGCACACTTCTTTTGATGTGATTTACAAAGGTGAAGACCTCGGCAAAGTAAAATTGAACCTGCCCGGCAGACACAATGTCTTGAACGCTCTTGCCACTGTCGCAGTATGCCGCCGCTTGGGGCTTTCCCTTGAAGAAATAGCCGCAGGGCTTGCCGTTTTCGGCGGAACGAAACGCCGTTTCCAGACGAAGTACAGAGATGAGAATGTCTGGATAGTAGACGATTACGCTCACCATCCGACGGAAATTCAGACGACGATACAGGCAGCAAAGCAGACGAATCCGCAGCGTCTAATCGTTGCCTTTCAGCCGCACCGCTACAGCCGTACCAAGCTGCTGCGCCGCGAATTCGGCTCGTGCTTTAAAGGTGTTGACGTTCTGGTATTGACCGATATTTACGCTGCCAGCGAAGATCCTATCCCCGGCATCACCGGCAGGACGATAGTCGATGAAGTAAAGGCGCAGACCGGCGTGGATGCCGTATACATCGAAGATTTAAAAGACATCGCGCCTTGGCTCAAAGCTCATATGAAAAAGGGCGATCTCATCATCACTATGGGTGCGGGCAATATCTGCACCGTCGGTGAAACTTTGGCAGAGGAGTTACAAAAATAATGAAGCTGAATTTCAAAAAGATAATCGTACTGATGGGCGGTCCGTCCAGTGAAGCTGAAATCTCCCGCATGACCGGCAATGCGATATTAAAGGCACTTCTAAGCCTCGGCTACAATGCTGAAGGCATGGAATTTGTGCCGCAGACATTGGTAGAAGATGTAAAAAACAGCGGCTGCGACATCGTATTCAACGCCGTGCACGGCAAATACGGCGAAGACGGCCGCATTGCCGCGGCATTGGAAATGATAGATATGCCCTACACCAGCTGCAGTGTGCTCTCCAGCGCACTGACCATGGATAAAGTGGCTACAAAATATTTGTTTCGCGCCACCGGCATTTCCACGCCCAAGAGCATCGTTTACCGCAGGCGCGACAGCAGCAGGGATTTAGCTGCTGAAATCACGCGCGAATTTTCCCTGCCCGTAGTCGTAAAGGCAGCTTCCCAAGGCTCCAGCATCGGCGTGGAAATAGTGGAAAAGATGGACGAACTCCAGTCGGCTCTCGCCAATTCCTTCAAATACGATGATGCCGTACTGATCGAAGAATTCATCCGCGGCAGAGAATTGTCCGTTCCCGTCATCGGCAACGCTCATAAAGAAGCACTGCCCATCATCGAAATCACGACGAATTCCGGCAGATACGATTACAAGAGCAAGTACACGAAAGGCGAATCACACCATATAATTCCCGCTCCGCTCGATGCTCAGACGACTGAAAAAGTCAAGCAGCTCTGCGTCGATGCCTGCGATGCGGCAGACTGCCGCGGCGTGGTGCGCGTCGATGTGATGCTCAGCGAAGACAATGTGCCTTACGCTCTGGAAATAAACTCCGTGCCCGGCATGACGGAAGTATCGCTCGTGCCCGATTCTGCAAAACACGCCGGCATCTCCTTCCCGCAGCTGTGCGAAAAGATTCTCGCCATGGCTGTAGAAGCAGAATGAGCCGCTTATGGCACGCAGAGTAAGACGGCAGCCAGCCCATAAATCAGGACATCTGATTTCCACAAAGAACTTCAGAAGGGGCCTTATCGGCCTCTTTGTTGTACTAGCGGCACTGTATATGCTTAATTCGCCGATGCTCAAATTCGGCTACGTAAAAGTAACGGGCAATTCGTATATGCCGCGCGAGGAAATACTGCAGATAGCGCGCATTTCCGAGCCGATAAACATCTTTTCCGTGCAGACGGATGCTGTGCAGAAGAATCTGCAGAGCGATCTGCGCATTGAGTCGGCGAAGGTCTGGCGCGATCTGCCGAACTGCCTCAACATCGAGATAGTGGAGCGCGAGCCGCTCGCCGTCATCGCCTGCAATTACGGCTACGTAGATGTGGACAAGAACGGCGTGATAATAAATACGTACAGCGATGCAGCCAAGATAAAAAAGCCGCTGATATCGGGCTTGGTGCTTCAGGATGTCTACACGGGCGACGCTGTGGACAATGCGACGGTAAAAAATCTGCTAGCTTATCTGGGCGATCTGACACCGGAGACAGCTGCGCAGATATCGTATATAGATATGACAGATACTCAGCACGTACAGCTTTACACCGCCAAGGGCACCTGGATTCTATTAGGCACTGTATCTGCACCGCCGGATTTAGCGGCAAAGACGAATGATTTCATGAACGACATCAGAGCTGCGGCTATTCCGATCGATTATATAGACTTCAGCTATTCCCGCCCCGTGCTCAGAGTCAAGCAGTGAGCCGGGCGGTTCGGTATTATATGAGGTTTCTCCATTATGAAAATTAGACAATTTCTCCCAATGATTTTTGCCTGTTTTCTGCTCGGCTTCATGGTCGCTGTCCAAGTCAGGACGATGCAGGCGAGCCAGAACGCATCCACGCAGTATCAGCGCATTGAACAGCTCGCCGATATGCTGCTACAGACAGAGCAGGAGCGCGACGAATTAAAAGCTGAGCTTTCCGAGATAAAGAGCGGCAGAACGGCGAGCATCGTGCCGGATGACGTGAATTTTCTAGCCGGCACTACGGCAGTCAAAGGCCCCGGTGTCGTGCTTACGGTAGAGGACAGCAAGCGCGAGATATCCTCGGCTGAAAACACCAATCTCTACATCATTCACGATGAGGATATGCTCAAGATAATCAATGAACTGAAAGCCGCCGGTGCGGAAGCTATCGCCATCAACGACCAGCGTCTCATATCCACTTCGGAGATACGCTGTGCCGGTCCGACTGTCTCCATCAATAATACGCGCATTTCCGCACCGTTCATCATCAAGGCGGTAGGCAATGCCAAGAACATGGAAAATGCCGTAAAGATGCGCGGCGGCGTGGCGGAAAGCCTCAGCGTCTGGGGCATTCAGCTCAGCATAAAAAAAGAGGGCAGCATCGTGATACCGGCTTACAAAGGCTCAGTCCAGTTCAAATACGCTGAGCCGATCGGCAAATGATGGTATAGGGAGATTGCAATATGAAAAAAATGTATTTGTTCTGTCTTCTGGCGGCAGGCTGCGGCGGTCTGTTCGGCTCTCTATCGCCGTTTACCGTGCCGCCGGCTTACGATAAATTATTCTCGGTAGCTATACTGACCGGGCTGGAAGCCGTATTCAGCGGCATCAAGATGATAGTCCGCCGCAAGTTTGACGGCAGGCAGTTTCTGCTGAATTTCATCGTCAGCATAATCATCGTCGTCGCCTTCGTATTCATCGGCGAGAGCCTAGGCTTGGACCTCTATTACGTGGCACTGCTCGCCATCGGCTTTAGGCTGCTGCAGAATTTGGATATAATAAGAATTCAGCTGTTTCACGGCAAATGAATAAAGGATATTGTC
>CATYZV010000032.1 GCA_958415865.1 uncultured Selenomonadaceae bacterium | reverse complement strand
GTTTATCTGTCTATAAAAGTTGCAAAACAATTCCGGTTTTTATATAATTAGATTCAAGTTTATTTTTTGTTGAAAATATTAGGAGGTGAATTGCCTGTATGAGATGACAAATTATCCATGCAGGCGATCTGTTGGATCCACTTGAGATTCTGTTAAAATTAATTCTTGTTCTGCTGCTAGTAGCAATGAACGGCTTTTTCGTCGCTGCTGAGTTCTCCATCGTCAAAATCCGTACTTCGCGCCTTGAAACGCTGATTCAGGAAGGCAACAGCAAGGCAAAGTACGCCAAGCGTCTGACCGATCATCTCGATGCGTCTCTGTCTGTAACGCAGCTGGGCATAACGCTGGCTTCTCTGGGATTAGGCTGGGTCGGTGAGCCTACTGTAGCTATGATGCTGATGCCGATAACGTCGTTTTTCGGCATAGGTCCGGATCTGTCGCACTCCATCGCGGTAGTCGTCGGCTTCTCCATCATCACTGCTATGCACATCGTGCTCGGTGAACTTGCACCTAAATCTATGGCTATTCAAAAGCATGAAGCCGTGGTGCTAAATATCTCGCTGCCGATGCTGATTTTCCACAGAATAATGTGGCCTGCCGTATGGGTATTGAATCATCTTGCCAACTGGATCGTATCAAAACTCGGCTTCGACCCCAGCAGTGAAGCTGAAGAAGCGCACAGTGAAGAAGAAATCCGCCTGTTGATGGAAGAAAGCCACAAGCATGGCTATATCGACACCACGGAAATGACCTTTGTCGACAATGTATTCGATTTATCCGATCTGACGGTGCGCGAAATCATGATTCCCCGAACGGATATGATCTGCTTATACCTCGAAGATTCCTTCGATGAAAATGTAAAGACTGCACTGGAAGAACAGATGACGCGCTATCCTGTCTGCATCGAAGACAAGGATAATATCATCGGCTTTCTCCATATAAAAGACCTGCTCAAATCTCTGTACAGCAAAAAGCCTGTCGATATACGCAAGCTGCTGCGCGAAGTAACGGTTGTGCCTGAATCCATGTCAGTGCGCAATCTCTTAAAGCTCATGCAGGGCAAAAAACTTCAGCTGGTAATCGTCGTCGATGAATACGGCGGCACAGCCGGCATGGTAACGCTCGAAGATATCATGGAAGAAATCGTCGGCGAAATCCAGGATGAATTTGACGAAGAACGCCCGCTGGTCGAAAAGCGTTCTGACAGGCTCTACTCCGTCGATGCCAAGATGCTGCTCGATGATCTCAATGAAAAATTCGGCACGAATATCGAACAGGAAAATATAGATACGATCGGCGGCTGGCTCTCTACTCAGGTGGATACACCGCCTAAGGTCGGACAGAAGGCCTCGTTCGGCGATGATGACTTCTTCGTCGAAGAAGTGGACAGAGTCCGCATCACCCGCGTGCTGATCAAGCTGAATCATCCGCTGCCCAATGCCGGCTGACGGCATAATACTTGCTGTATCAAAAAATCGTGCAGCATAAAACATACTTTTGCGATATTAACGCGCATTTTACTAGCGTTTTTTGCGATTACGATATAAAATATAAATGGGATGTATGGGAAAATTATATATAAGATATGAAGATTATTTACGATACACATCTTCTATCTAAAGAAAAGGGGTAATTTGATATGTTAAAATCCATTGCGATCATGACCAGCGGCGGGGACAGCCCGGGAATGAACGCAGCTGCACGTGCAGTAGTCCGTACAGCTTTATCCGAAGGCGTAAAGGTATTCGGCATCTATGACGGATACAAAGGCATGCTCGAAAACCGCATCGTCGAACTCACTTCTCAGAGCGTAAGCGATATCATTCAGCGCGGCGGCACGTTCCTCGGAACGGCACGCTGCCCTGAATTCAAGCAGGAAGAATACCGCAAAAAGGCACTGGAAATCCTCCAGAGCCACGGCATTGAAGGCCTTGTAATCATCGGCGGCGACGGCAGCCTCACCGGCGGTGCTCTCTTGAGCAAGCTCGGCAATATGCCTATCGTCGGCCTGCCCGGCACCATCGACAACGACGTATGGGGCTCTGACTACACCATCGGTGCAGACACGGCACTCAACACCATCTTGGATGCTATAAATAAACTGCGCGATACGGCTTCAGCTCACCGCCGCATCGTCGTACTGGAAGTAATGGGCCGCAAATGCGGCTGGCTCGCTATGATGGCAGGCATCGCAGGCGGCGCAGAATACGTGCTCGTGCCTGAAGTAAAATTCGACATTGACAAGATCTGCAACGAATTAAAAGAATCCTACGACAGAGGCCGCCGCTACAGCATCGTCGTAGTAGCAGAAGGTGTCGGCAGTGCTGTCGATATCGGCAAAGTCATCGGCGAAAAGACCGGCATCGACACGCGTGTAACAGTACTCGGCCACGTACAGCGCGGCGGTTCGCCTACAGCTGACGACCGTGTAAAAGCCAGCATGCTCGGTGAACAGGCTGCTCTGGCTGTAATCAGCGGTCAGTCCAATATCGTATTCGGCTTCCACGACGGCAAAGTAGTCGCAATCGATTTGTTTGATTCCGTAAACAACAACAAAACACTGGACCCTGAACTCGTACGCCTCGCACGTGTTCTGTCCAACTGATATCGCTAATATAACTTTCCGCAGAGCACGATTTTGTGAATTAAGCACAAAGTCGTGCTCTATTTTATTATAAAATTTCCGTTAAGAAACAATCGCCGTCTTATTAGTCAATGATAAAGTATGATATAATGATGGTATATTTGCATTTTTGGAGGTATTATCTACCGATGAATCAGATAAAAACACCGCTTTTTACAGCGATGCAGAATTATATTGACGACGGCGCGATGGCATTTCATACACCGGGGCACAAGCAGGGCAAGGGCGCACCGGAGGAAATGCGCCGGCTCATCACTCCCACGGGTCTCAAGATGGAAGTATCTCTGATGGAAGAACTCGACGACATACACGGAGCATCGGGCTGTATCAAAAAGGCGCAGGATTTGGCAGCAGAACTCTACGGCGCGGATGAAACGCGCTTTTTCATCAACGGCACGACGGGAGCAATCCACGCTATGATCCTTTCAGCCTTAAATCCCGGCGAACAGGTATTAGTACCGCGCAATGCCCACCGCTCAGTGCTGGGCGCGCTGGAGCTGTCCGGTGCTGTGCCGGTGTTCATCCAGCCGGAAATAGATGAAGCCTACGGCATCGCTATGAGCGTTACACCACAGGCAGTCCTTGCAGCAGTGGAAGCTCATCCTGCGGCAAAAGCACTCGTCATGGTCTATCCGACTTATTACGGCGTTGCCGGCGACATAAAAAAAATCGCCGATATCGTCCACGCTCACAATATGGTGCTGCTCGTCGATGAAGCACACGGCCCGCATCTGAAATTTTCGGATGCACTGCCGATGCAGGCACTCGACGGAGGAGCGGATATCGCCGCACAGAGCACGCACAAAATCACCGGTTCTATGACGCAGACCTCTATGCTGCACTTGAAGGGAAATCGCATTGACAGCGGACGCTTCAGCCGCATGTGCAGCCTAGTGCAGTCCACCAGCCCCAATTACCTGCTGCTCGCCTCGCTCGATACGGCACGCCGCCAGCTCGCCGCCGACGGTGAAAAACTCATCGGCAGAGCCGTACAGCTGTCTCAAAAACTGCGCCGCAGCATAAACGAAATCGAAGGCTTGAAGAGCTTCGGCACAGAATACATGGACACGCCGGGAAAATACGCGCTTGATGTTACCAAGATTACGGTCAGTGTGCGCGGCCTCGGCATTACAGGCAGCCAAGCTGAATCTGTGCTGCGCCATAAGTATAAAATTCAGTGCGAGCTGTCCGATTTTTACAATCTGCTGTTCATCATCTCCTATGCCGACACCGAAAGAGAATGTGCTCATCTGCTGAAAGCACTGCAAGGCTTAGCCGATGATTTCCGCGGCAAAAAATCCTCCCCTCTTTTGCAGCTGCATCTGCCAGGCATACCTGAAATGGTGCTGACACCGCGTCAGGCAGCTTTCAGCACTGTTTACAACGTGCCTTTTGCCGGCAGTGCGGGAAAAATAGTGGGTGAGATGATAACCTTTTACCCGCCGGGAATTCCCGTCATCTATCCGGGCGAACGCATATCGCAGGATTTGATCGACTACGTATTATTACAGCAGCAAAGCGGCGGCAATGTCATCGGCCCGATAGACAAGACGCTTTCATCCATTGCCGTTATCGAGGAAAGGACGGTCGACAGCCATGACTGAAGCTAGAGGACGGCTGCTCATAATCGAAGCCGGCGACGGCTCCGGCAAAGCGACTCAGACAAAGCTGCTCTACGATGCCTTGACGGCAGCGGGGAAAAAAGTGCGCAAAATCGAATACCCCGATTACTCCAGCCCCGCCTGCACGCCCGTCAAGATGTACTTAAACGGCGAATTTGGAGGACATGCAGATGACGTAAATGCCTATGCCGCCTCCATGTTCTTCGCAGTAGACCGCTACGCATCTTACCGCATGAAATGGAAGCAGGATTACGACAGCGGAGCTATCATTCTCGCCGACCGCTACACGACTTCCAACATGGTCCATCAGGCGGTCAAAATACAGGACGAAACGCAGCGGGAAGAATTTCTGCACTGGCTATGGGATACGGAATTCACGAAAATGGGCCTGCCCGTGCCCGATGCAGTCATCTTTCTAAATATGCCGCCTGAACTAAGCAACAAGCTCATCGCAGCACGTGCAGCATCGACAAATACGAAAAAGGATATTCACGAACGCGATGCCGCCTATCTGGCACGCTGCCACGACGCATATATGCAGATAGCCCGCCGCTTCGGCTGGCACACCGTCAACTGCGCCGATGGCAAAGGAGCACTGCGCTCCATTGAAGATATCCATCGCGATGTATGGCGTATAACAGCAGAGCTTTTATAAAATATCCATTTATGCTATACTAAATTAAATTGTACTATCATTATAATTCATGTCCAGAAAAGGATGTATACCATGGAAAAAACAGCTATAAACTTCCCCGATGAAGTGCAGCGTACTATAGATTCAAAAAGAGCTTATATCGCCCAAGCGCATAAAGCTTTAAACGATGAGCCTACAGCAGAAAATATGCAGCTGTATCAAAATGCCATACGCGATTTCATCTCTCTCGTAGTCATTCAGATTTACGCTCTGAGCGTGAAATCAAAATGGCACGATGTGCCCTGCCGCGATCTATATGAACGCGTAAACGGCGTGGAAGAAGAGCTCGCCGCACTAACGGCAAAACTCGACGGCAGCAGCAAGGATTATTTATCTGCGCAGTGCAGCAGAATAGACGAATTGCTGGATGAGCTGCTGGTGCGCGGCTGATATGGACTGGCAGAGCATTTACGGACACGGCCGGATAAAAAAGGATCTGCAAGAGCTGCTGCAGCGCGATAGAATGCCTCATGCACTGCTGTTTTGCGGCACGGAAGGCATCGGCAAATCACTGACGGCAAAAGTCCTCGCAAAATCACTGCTGTGTTCAGCCCCGCACGAAGGATTACCCTGCGGCATCTGCCGTTCCTGCCGTGCCTTTGAAGAGGGCAGCCACCCTGATTTTTTCTATCTGGAACCGGAAGAAGGCAAAGCAGTCAAAGTGATAAAAATAGAACAGATTCGCCGAATGCAGTCTGCCCTGTCTTTATCGCCGGCTCTGTCGGGCAGGCGTGCCATCGTCATCGACGGAGCAGAGTACATGAACGAAACCTCCGTCAACAGCCTCTTAAAGACACTGGAAGAACCGTCCGGCGAAACGTATTTTATCTTGGTATCCGCTCATAAGGAAATGCTGCTGCCTACCGTTTTATCGCGCTGTACGAAAATCTACTTTGCACCGCTGCGCGAAGAAGAAACGGCCGGCATTTTAGCAAAGCGCGGCATAAGCCCGGATAAGGCAGCTATCATCGCCCGTCTGTCCGGAGGCAGTGCCAGCCGCGCCTTGAACTTTATCGACAGCGATGCTCTAAAGCTGCGCAGCCAAGCTCTTTCTCTATGGGAAAACAAGCTGACCGATAGATACATCCTTGAGCAGACGGACGAGCTTGCCGGCTTAGAACGCCGGCAGATTTCTCTATGGGCATCATTCATGCAGCAGATTCTGCGAGATCTGCTGCTGTTGTCCGGCGGCATCAGCACCTCACTGCTCTGCAACCGCGACGTAGAAAATGATCTTTTCCGCATCGCAGGCAGTGTCAGCCGCCACAGCCTGCTGCAAAAGCTGTCCTTGACTAAGCAGCTCATATCCCGCCTCAATTCCAATGCTGAGGCACGGCTGCTGCTGCAGAACTTTCTCTTGCAGTGGCGCAAGTCATAAATACCGGCAGCTTTCCGCTGCTGATCACGATACAGTAAAATCATGGGAGGATTTTTGTGCAAACCGTTGTAGGTGTAAGATTTAAAAAAGCATGTAAGATATATTACTTCAATCCCGGCACCATTGAATTAAATAAAGGCGACGGCGTAGTCGTCAAAACAGCACGCGGCGTAGAGTACGGCACAGTCGTAATCGCACCGCGCGAAATGCCGGATTCTCAGGTAACGCAGCCTTTAAAAAACGTCCAGCGCAAAGCAACGCAGGAAGACAAAGACAAATTAAAAGAAAATGCCCTTAAAGAAAAAGAGGCATACGCTATCTGCGAAGAAAAAATAGCAGCCCGCAAGCTGCCGATGAAACTGATCAGCGTAGAGTACACGCTCGATGTCAACAAGATAATCTTCTATTTCACAGCAGACGGACGCATTGACTTCCGCGAACTCGTCAAGGACTTGGCAGCTATCTTCCACACGCGCATAGAACTGCGCCAAATCGGCGTGCGCGATGAAGCGAAGCTCTTGGGCGGCATCGGCTGCTGCGGCAGGCCGCTGTGCTGTTCCACTTTCCTCGGCGATTTTGAGCCTGTCTCCATCCGCATGGCAAAAGATCAGAGCCTGTCTTTAAATCCGACGAAGATCTCCGGCATCTGCGGCAGGCTGATGTGCTGCCTCAAATACGAAAACGATATGTATCAAGGCTGCGGCTGCCGCCACAACAACATCACCGCACCGCCCAAGCAGGGCAGCCGCATCGTATCCATCGAAGGTGAAGGCAAGGCAATTTCCATCAACCACCAGAAACGCACCGTTACCGTACTGCTCGACAACAAACGCACCATCGTCGCATCTTGGGACGATGTCGTAGAAAAGGATGAAAATGACATCTGAGCTTAACAAGATAAAGCTTAATCCCAATGAACGCCTTGACGACCTATTGGCAGGCGGACTCAAGATCATTCAGGACAAGACACAGTTCTGCTTTTCACTAGATGCTGTGCTGCTGGCGCATTTTGCCACCGTCAAGAAAAACGCCCGCGGCCTCGACCTCGGCACCGGCACAGGCGTACTGCCGCTCTTACTCTCACAGCGCACGAACCATATCGACGCGCTTGAGATAAATCCCGTCATGGCTGCACTGGCGCAGCGCAATGTACAGCTCAACAAGCTAGAGGATAAAATCACCGTCCATGAAGGCGACCTCTGCCAAATAGAACGGTACTGCCGCGCCGGCTCAATGGACTTCGTCGTCTCCAATCCGCCTTACCGCCAGATAGACCAAGGTCTTATCAACACGCTCGACGGCGTAGCACAGGCACGCCACGAGATAACGGCAAAACTCGATGATGTCGTCCGCGCAGCTGGCTTTGCCCTAAAAAACCGCGGCCGCTTCGCCATGGTGCACCTGCCCGAACGGCTCGGCGAAATCATGGTTGCTTTTCACAAGTACAAAATCGAAGCCAAGCGTTTGCAGCTCGTTCAGCCCAAGCGCGATAAAGCCCCCAATATAGTGCTGATAGAAGGCATTAAAGAAGGTGCTCTCGGCGGCTTGCAAGTCGAACCTGCACTCATCGTGCACGAAGACAACGGCGATTACACAAGGCCGCTGATGGAATATTATTATCCCGACAGAATAACAAAATAACAGCCAAAGAGCGGCAGTACATACCGCTCTTTTTCTTTAATCAAAAGGACAGTAAAATGACCGACAATACAAACATAGCAGCAGAAGGCTGCCTCTACTTAACCGCGACCCCGATAGGCAATCTGGAAGACATGACTTACCGCGCTGTGCGCACGCTGAAAGAAGCCGATTTAATAGCCGCAGAAGACACGCGCAACACGCGCAAGCTTCTCAGCCATTTCGACATTCACACGCCGCTGACTAGCTATCACGAGCACAACAAATTCACCAAAGGACCGGAACTCGTATCAAAAATGCAGCAGGGACTGCACATCGCCGCCGTGAGCGACGCAGGCCTGCCCGGCATTTCAGACCCCGGCACGCATCTGGCACAGCTCGCCATCGAAGCCGGCATCAAAGTAACGCCCATACCCGGAGCCAACGCCGCACTTTCCGCATTGATATGCTCCGGATTGGACACCGTGCGCTTTTCCTTCATCGGCTTTCTGCCCAAGACGGCAAAGAAGCGGCGCGAACTGCTCGACAACCTCAAGGCGCGCCCCGAAACGCTCATATTCTACGAAACGCCTTACCATCTCAAGAACACATTAGCAGAGCTGATATCATCATTCGGCGAGGCTAGGCCTGCCGCGGCATGCCGTGAGCTGACCAAGAAATTTGAAGAATTCATCCGCTCCGACCTCGGCTCGCTCCAAGCTCATTTCCGAGAAAATGAACCGCGCGGCGAATTTGTACTGATAGTAGCAGGCAGCAGTGAAACGGAGCAAGACGCTGCTCCCACAGTGCAGATGACTCCTGTAGCATATGTAAATCAGCTGTTAGAGCAGGGCATGGACAAAAAAGAAGCGATGCGCCAGGCGGCAAAAACATTGGGCATCAGCCGCCGCGATGTCTATCAGGCTCTATTGCAGCAGGCAAATTCTTAATCATATTCTAATGAAAAAATAGTTGTCTTTTTCACATGGATATAATATGATAAAAAGTATTAAAAACAATTCTCAAATCTATGCAGATAGGAGTATTTTTATGAACAGAAAGCATATTTTGACCTTCTTCTTTGCCCTGATGATGATGCTCGGCTGCACGGCTACCGGCTTTGCGGCTTCCGGCGATGCCGCTGTAGTCGGCTACGTTGACACGCAGAGAGTTTTTCAATCTTATCCCGGCATGCAGATGACTATGAGTGCCCTCGACCTCGAACAGCAGAAACTCGAACAGCAGTTCCAGAAGGACTCTGCCAATCTCGACGACAAAGGCAAGCAGGACCTTTACAACAAGCTCGCTCAGCAGATGGCACAGCGCGAACAGGAACTGATGGACCCCATCCGCAGCGACATCCGCAAGGCTATTGAAAAAGTCGCAGCGAAAAACGGCATCAACAGCGTAGTCGATGCTGATGCGATGCTTGCAGGAGGCAAAGACCTGACTGATGAAGTAATCGCTGAAGTGAACAAAGAAAATTGATTTGCAGACAGCAAAAGAGGCGGGAACAATATCGTTCCTGCCTCTTTCTTATATCCGAATCAAATTGTCAGTCCATCAGATAGTGCCGTCCCAAGTGGAAACAGTCGTAGCTTTCTTTTCTTCTTCATCGAACCAGCGAGTGGTAACCACCTTGTAATCGGTGTAGAAGCGGTAGCCGTCTTTGCCGAGCGTGTGCAGATCGCCGAAGAAGGACTGTTTATGCCCGTTGAACGGGAACATTCCGATCGGCACGGGAATACCTACGTTTACGCCGACCATGCCGCCGTCAGTATGGCGCACGAATTCACGCGCATAATGACCGTTCTGCGTGAAGATGACAGAGCCGTTGGCAAACGGATTAGCATTCATCACAGCCAAGCCTTCTTCAAACGATTTAACGCGTTTTATGCAGAGCACCGGGCCGAAGATTTCCCTGTCGCCGACGCTCATGCCGGGCTTAACATGATCCAGCACTGTCGGGCCGAGGTAGAAGCCGCCTTCAAAGCCTTCGACAACTGTATCGCGTCCGTCGAGCACGAGTTTAGCACCTTCTTCAATGCCCTTGTTTATCCAGTCGATTACAAATTTCTTATGACCTGCATTGATGACCGGTCCTAGTCCCGTCGTCTTGTCGTATGCCGGACCGACTTTCAGAGCTTTAGCTTTTTCCACGATAGCAGCGACGAGCTTGTCAGCGATGCTTTCCTGCACAACCACTACCGGCAGAGCCATGCAGCGTTCGCCCGCGCAGCCGAAAGTAGCATTGATGATGCCTGCTGCCGTGCGTTCAATCGGAGCATCTTCCAGCACTAAAGCGTGGTTTTTCGCTTCGCAGAGAGCCTGTACGCGCTTGCCGCTTGCCGCAGCCGTCGAATAGATATGCTTGCCGACAGAAGTGGAGCCTACAAAGGTGATGCCTTTGACATCGGGATGATTCAAGAAGATTTCTGCTTCATGGCGCGAGCACGTAACGATGTTCACTACGCCGTCCGGCATACCTGCCTCTTTGTAAATTTCAGCAATTCTCATGCAGGTCTGCGGCGTAAAAGTAGCAGCCTTGAGCACGATGGTGTTGCCGCAGGCAACGCAGATCGGAGTCATCCAGCCCATCGGAATCATCGCCGGGAAATTGAACGGCACTATGCCTGCAAACACGCCGAGCGGTTCGCGGTAAGACACAGTATCAAAGCCGCGCGAAGCATCCATGAGGCTTTCGCCCATCATCAGAGACGGAGCTGCAATAGCCTGTTCCGTGCCTTCGATAGCCTTGAGCACATCGCCTTCCGACTCAGCCCAGTTCTTGCCGTTTTCCGTAGCTACGGACAGCGTCAGTTCATCTTTGTACTTGTAGAGCAGTTCACGCACCTTGTACATTATTTGAACGCGCTTGGGCACCGGAGTTGCCGACCAGGGACCGAATGCTGCTTTTGCTGCTGCGATTGCT